>NZ_QTVP01000033.1:0-24879 GCF_003460645.1 Faecalibacterium sp. OF04-11AC
CGCTCTGCGTTCAGCCGCCCGGCAACGCCTTTTCCGCCCTGCTCAGTGCGGGGGCCGGGCTGGGGGTGGTCTGTTTCCTGCCCCGGCAATGGCTGACTCCGGCTGGCCCGGAGGAGCCGCCCGGCGAGACCCCGCAGGAGGAGCGGCCCCGGCTCTCGGTGGCGGCCACCCGGCTGGAAGCCGTGGCCGAGAGCCTTTCCTCGCTGGCTGAGACGGCTGGAAGCCGTGGCCGAGAGCCTTTCCTCGCTGGCTGAGACGGTCAACGAGGTATACGACGCGTTCCCCCGCCGCTGCGAGAACTTCCGCTGGGTCATCGACAACACCCACGACACCCTATGCGCCAACTGCGGGCGGCGCGAATCCTGCTGGAAACAGGAGTATGCCGCCACGTTGGAGGGGATGGAGGCCCTCCGCCCTGTTCTGGAACAGCAGGGCCATCTGGAACCAAACGACCTGCCCGGGCAGCTGTCCCGGTGCATCCACCCGGCGGCGCTCTGCGCCACGGCTACCCGCTCCTTTGCGCTCTACCGCAGCCGGAAAGAGGCCCATGTCCACGCCGAGGCCCTCCGCACGGCCCTGACCGAGCAGTACAGCGCCGTGGCCGACGCGCTGGGCGTCCTCAGTGAGCAGCTGGGCAGGCCGGGAACCCCGGAACCCTATAATCCGGGCGGGTGGCGTCGTTTTTTACTTCCCTGGCCCCGCCGCTGGAATGCTCCGTCACGTTGGACGATTTGGGCCGGACCCGGGCGGCGGTGACGCTGCCCCGCACCCGGTTTTCGCCTGCCGAGCTGGCGGCACTGGCGCGGGAGGTGAGCGGGCTCTGCCGCCGGGCCTTTGAGCCGCCGCAGGTGCTTTCCTGCAAGGGGATGACCACCCTGCTCTTCTCGGAAAAGCCTGCCCTCCGGGCCGTGTTCGGGGCAGCTGGGGTAGCGGCCCGGGGGACCATCTCGGGCGATGCGGTCCAGCAGTTCTGCAGCCCGGCGGCGGCCCAGATGATCCTCTGTGACGGCATGGGCACCGGACGCCCCGCTGCCGTGGACGGCAACCTGGCCGCCGAGCTGACAGCCCGCCTGCTCAAAGCGGGCTTTACCGCCGAGCTGGCCGCGCGGCTGGTAAATGTGGCACTGGCCCTCAAAAGCGATGAGGAGAGCGGGGCGACGCTGGACCTCATCAGCGTAGACCTCTATACCGGCACAGCCCGGCTCTTCAAGGCCGGGGCGGCCCCGGGGTTCCTCGTCCACGGGGGCCGGGCCCGAGCCGTGGGAGATGTGAGCCTGCCCATGGGCATTCTGGGCGGTGTGAACGGGCAGAGCCGGATGGTGCATCTGGCCGCGGGTGATTACGCGGTGCTGGTCTCAGACGGGCTGCTGGTGGACGGCCCCGGCTGGGTGGCCCAACAGCTGGAACTCTCAGCGGCGGCGGGAGACGCGCCGGAGAAAATTGCCAGGACTTTGGTGGAGACCGCCCGGGCCCGGGCTGAGAAAGCAGGCCGCCCCGATGACATCACGGCGGCGGTGCTGCGGCTGGAACCATGTTGAAATATTCATAGAGTGAGGGTATAATGAGTGCATCATCCATCAGGAGGGCGGAAAGCGTGTTGAAGATCACAGTACAGCGGGATGGCACCGGGGACTTTACCACCATCTCGGAGGCAGTGCTGGCGGTGCCCTATGAATGCGAGGCCGAAATTGAGATCGGCCCGGGCATTTACCGGGAAAAGCTGGTCTGCGAAAAACAGAACATCACCCTCCGGGGGGCCGGGGCCGACCAGACCCGCGTCGTGTGGGGAGACGGCGGCAAGCTGCCCCACCCGGACGGCAGGCCGACCCATACGTTCCGCAGCTACACCGCGTTTTTCAGCGGCGAAAATCTCACTGTGGAAGACCTGACCATTGAAAACGATGCGGGCCCCGGGGCACAGGTGGGGCAGGCTGTGGCGGCCTATGTGGACAGCGCCCGGGCGGTGTTCCGCCGGGTGAAGCTGCTGGGCAACCAGGATACCCTCTTCTGCGCCCCGCTGCCGGAAAAAGAGCGGGAGAAAGACGGCTTCCTCGGCCCCGGGGCTGGCACCCCGCCGGGCCAGTGCCCAGTATTACCACAAATGCGAGATCGCGGGGGACATTGATTTCATCTTTGGCGGGGCGGATGCCCTGTTTGAGCAGTGCACCCTCCGCACGGTGGACAACCACATCCCCCACAGCTATGTCACGGCCCCCTCGGGGAAGCCGACGGGCTGGGATTTGTCTTCTGGGACTGCGATTTCGTCTCCGACTGCCCGGCGGGCAGCGTCTATCTGGGGCGGCCGTGGCGCCCCGAGGGCAAAACGGCGGTGCTGGACTGCCGTTTGGGAGCCCACATTGCGCCGGAGGGCTTTTCCCCCTGGAACGACCGCGCGGATACGAACCTGGCAGCCTTTGCCGAGGCGGGCAGCAACGGCCCCGGGGCAGTTCCCCGTCCCGGCTGGGTCCATGCCCTGACGGCTTCGCAGGCAGCGGAGCTGCTGACCCGTGCCCGCTGCCGCTGCCGCCCCTGAAACCCAAAAGCCCAAAAGAATGAGGAAGTAAATTATGAAGAAGCTCCCCAATGCCGTCAAATGGCTCATCATTGTGGCGGTGCTGGCCGCCATGGCTGCCATGACCTTTGCCGTCAACGACCGGGCCTCCCGGGTGGATATGCCCGCCCCGGACAACACGTTCGGCATCTACCACGTCACCAACTAACGAGAAAACCCCTCCCGGTTGCTGCTCGCACAGAAACCGGGAGGGGTTTTTTAATTGTCGGAAGAGTCCGTGTCCGTCATGATGAACCAGAATGTGGTGCCTTTGCCCACGGTGCTCTGGACACCAAAGCGGAAACCGTGCTGCTGGAAGATGGCCTTGGTGATGGAAAGGCCCAGGCCAGTGCCCTGCTTGCCCGCGTCGGAGCGGGAGCGGTAGTAGCGGTCGAAGATATAAGGCAGGTCCTCCGCCGAGATGCCGGGGCCATGGTCTTCCACTTCCACCCGGACGCCCTCGGGGCATTGGAATGCCCGCAGGAAGAAAAGCCCGTCCTCCCCGATGTGGTGCATGGCGTTGCCCAGCAGGTTGTGCAGGGCACGCTGCATCATGTCGGGGTCGGCGTAAACGGGAAGCTCCTCTTCGGGCAGCTCCAGCTTGAGCTCCCAGCCGTTCTGGGCGCAGACGGCGTCGTAACGCTCGCTGACCTCGTCGCAGAGCTGGCCCATATCAAAATGCACCCGCTCGCACTGGATGGCACCGCTGGTCACCTTGCTCAGCTCCATCACGCTGGAGACGAGGGCTGTCAGCCGGTCGGCTTCGTCCACGATAATATTCATCTGCTCGTTGCGGTGGGCCTTGTCGTCGCCTGTGATGTCCCGCACCGTCTCGGCGTAGCCCTTGATGAGGGTCAGCGGGGTGCGCAGGTCGTGGGAGACATTGGCCAGCAGGTCCCGCTGCATCTGGGAGGCATGTTGGACTTCCTGCGCCATGTGGTTGAAGTCCTGCGCCAGATCGCCCAGTTCGTCGTTCCGCTTGGGGTCCACCTGCACATTGTAATTGCCCTGGGCCACCTGCCGGGCCGCGCCGGAAAGCTCCCGCAGGGGCTTGGTGAACCACTCGCTGAACAGCCAGGCCGCCGACATGGAGAACGCAAAGATCAGTGCCGCCGCCAGCGGCAGCACGGTGCTCATCACCTGGCCGGCCTCCGCGACATGCATCAGGCTGGTGGTCACCAGCACCGTATAGCTGCCATCGGAGGTCGTTTTGCCCACCATCAGCTGGACAGAGCCGGAGGGCGTGGGCGGGTTGATCTTCCGCACACAGCTGCCCGTCTCCCGGCAGAGCTGCCGCATGGCGCGGGCCGTGCTGTAGGAGAGCATTTCGCCGCCGGTGTCCGTGGGCTTGGTGCGGTGGAGATTGCAGTAGGAAAGGCTTTCGATCTTGAAGATCTGGCGCAGCGTGGTATCCGAGATGTCCACGCAAAAGCTGCTCATGCCGCTGTTCTCGAAGATCTCAGACCCCAGCTCGTTGAAAAACGTGGTGTTGACATGGAGCTGGCTGCCAAAGCCCCAGTAGGAGAGGGTCTCCCCCTCGGCGATGGCCTTGTCCAGCCGCTCCACAATGGCGTCTGCCTGGGCTGTGAGCTGTTTCTGGATATGGGTGGTATAAAGCGGTTCCAGCAGCCGGGTGCTCAGGAACCAGAACAGCAACAGCAGCAGCAGGCAGATGAAGCACAAAAACCACAACAGCTGCCCGCGGATGCCAATGGTGCGCCGTGTTTTGCGTTTGCTCGTATGCCGCATCAGGAGCAACGCCTCCGCTTACCGGGCTGCGTCGGGGTCGAACTTATAGCCGATGCCCCACACAGTTGCAATATAGCCGCGGCACTTGCCCAGGTGGCCCCGCAGCATCTTGACATGGGTGTCCACGGTGCGGTCCTCGCCAAAGTAATCGTAGTTCCACACTTTCTGCAAAATCTTCTCCCGGCTGAGGGCGATGCCCTTGTTGGAGGCCAGGAAGACCAGCAGGTCAAACTCCTTGGGGGTCAGGCTCACTTCCTCACCCGAGACGCGGACGGTGTGGCTGGCGGTATCAATGGTCAGCTCCCCAAAGGTCATGGTGCCGTCCGAGCTTTCGGTGTGGGGCATGGTGCGGTTGAGCACGGCCCGCACCCGGGCTACCAGCTCCCGGGGGGAGAACGGCTTGACCACATAGTCGTCCGCGCCGCCCTCAAGCCCGGCCAGCTTATCGTATTCCTCGCCCCGGGCCGTCAGGATGATGACGGGGGTGTTGATGTGGCGGTTGCGCATCTCCCGCAGGCAGGTCATGCCGTCCATAAAAGGCATCATCAGGTCAAGAATGACCAGGTCATACCCGCCGCCGCTCAAAAGGCTCAGGGCCGCGGAGCCGTCACCGGCTTCCTCGCAGACATAGCCCGCATACTGCAAATGCTCCCGGATGAGCTCCCGGATACGGGGCTCATCATCAACGATCAGAATTTTAGCCATAAAAAGTCGCCCTCCTCAAATGCAAAAGGTGCTTTGTTTGTTTTATAGAATGGTCCCAATAGGCCCGATTTTATCTTAATACGACAATTGGAAATTTTTGTGAAGTTTGCGTGAAGCCTTTGGAAAACTCGTGTTTGCTATAGTATACCACGGAGGAAAAGGCAAAACAATTGCGGCTGCAAAAGGTTTGTGTTATACTAATCTGATAAATCAATTCCCTTTGCAAAGGAAAAAAGCTTATGCGCATCGGACTGGTTGAGTTTATTTTGATATTGTTCATTGCGTCGGTCACGGTGGGGCCCAGGTGGCCCTGTTTGTGGATGGCTGGCTTCGCCGCGCCAACCGTGCCAGCGCGCTGGCCGCCCGCCGCAAGGCCGAGGCGCAGGCCCAGATGGCCATTGAGCGGGAAGCCCTGCTCCACCGGTTCCGGGCGGCCAGCAACGTGTTTGCGGCGCTGGCGGCCGTGGCGCTGGTGTACGCGCTGGTGTTCCGGCCCATCGACACGCCGCCAAAGACCTATGCCGCCCCGGAGAGAGCGGAGCGCGCCGAGCATGTGCGGAGCGTGGACCCCGCCGACGCGCTGAATTTGAGCGCCTATGAGATCGGCACGGCCATCCGGATGCAGGATGGCTGGCTCTATGCGGCGGCAAAGCTGCCCAAGGCAGGCGTTCTGATGCGGATGCAGCCAGACGGCAGTGGGATGAACGAGGTACTGGACGTGGCAGGCGGCGAGATCACAGACCTTGCCTTTGCGCCGGACGGCACCCTTTGGATGACGACGATCGAGGCCGACGGCGGCAAGCTCTGCCGGGTGAGCAACGACCAGTGGGGCGTGACCGTGGAGCCTGTGGTGACGCAGATCGACGGCAAGGCCCTCTCCTGCCCGGCGGCGGTGGCCGTGGGGGCAGACGGGAAAGTCTACTTCACCAACGCGGCGGATGTCTCCGTGAAGTATGGGCTGGAAAGCGCCCTCCGCACCGAGCTGCTGGCCCATACGGCCACGGGCTGGGTCTATGTCTATGACCCGGTGACCCGGGCCGTGGAGCGGGTGCTGGGCGGGGTGGCCGGGGCCTCCGGGCTGGCGCTCTCGGCGGACGGCGGGACGCTGTACGTCTCCGACCTTGGCAGCCGCTGCATCTGGGCAGTCCCGTCCGGTGGATGGGAGCTGATGGCTGGGGGCAAGGGCTGTGCACAGCTGGCCGCGGGCCTGCCCGGATACCCCGGGGCGCTGGCAGTGGAGGAGGACGGCACGGTCTCGGTGGGCTACCGCTGGGCGCGTTCCGCCTGGATGGAAGACCACGCCGACGGCACCCTGCTGCGGGGTGCCGCCCTCCGGCTGAGTGAATCCATGCGGGAACGGCTGTTCCAGATGCCGGACGATGGCATCTGCGCCGAGCGCTTTGGCCCGGACGGGGCGCTGCTTGCCTCCTACGGCGGCAAGGCGCTGGGCGGTGTCCTTGCCCTCTGCCCGGCGGAGAACCGGGTGTATCTGGGCGTGGCCGGTGAAACGAAGATCCAGTGGGTAAGAATTTAAAACCGAGGTGTTTTAGAATGACGGAAGCGTTCAAACAACAAATCGAACAGGAAGCCCGGCAGGCGGTCACGGAGCTGCTGGAGCAGGCAAAGCTGAAAAAGGGCGATGTCTTTGTGGTGGGCTGCTCGTCCAGTGAGATCGTGGGCGGGCACATCGGCAAGGATTCCAGCCTGGAAGCGGCGCAGGCCGTGTACGCGGGCATTGCCCCGGTGCTGGCGGCGCAGGGCATCTGGTTGGCGGCCCAGTGCTGTGAGCACCTCAACCGTGCTATCATCATCGAGCGGGAAGCCGCCGAACGATACGGCTGGGAGGAAGTCTGTGTGGTGCCCCGGCCCCACGCGGGCGGCAGCTGGGCCACCACCTGCTGGAAGCAGTTCCATGACCCGATCGCCGTGGAAGAGATCAAGGCCCATGCAGGCATCGACATCGGCGGCACTCTCATCGGGATGCACCTCAAGCGGGTGGCCGTGCCGGTGCGCCTGAGCCTGAATCAGATCGGCGAAGCAAACATTCTCTGTGCCCGCACCCGCCCCAAGCTCATCGGTGGTGAGCGCGCAAAATATACCGAGGAGGATTGACCTATGGCGGAAAAGACACTGGAAGAAATGCGGGAAGCGGTGGAAGAGATCCGCGCCAAGATGGCGGCAGCCGCCCGGGAAGCGGGCCGCGACCCGGCAGCGGTGCAGCTCTGTGCCGCCTGCAAGACCCGCACAGCGGACATTGTTGCCGCCAGTGCGGCCCTGCCCATTGATGTGTTTGGCGAGAACCATGTGCAGGAGCTCTGCGCCAATTTTGACGCCGGGGCCTACTGCGGCAAGCCCAGCCATTTCATCGGCCATTTGCAGACGAACAAGATCAAAAAGGTGCTGGGCCGTGCCAGCCTCATCCAGAGCGTGGACAGCGAGCACCTGCTGGCCGCCATTGAAAAAGAGGCTGCCAGGGCTGGCATCGTGCAAAACGTGCTGCTGGAAGTGAACATCGGCGGTGAGGAGTCCAAGACCGGTGTTTCCCCGGAACAGCTCTGGCCGCTGCTGGATGCCGCCGCCGCCCAGGAGCACATCCGGGTCAAGGGCCTGATGGCCATTCCTCCGGTGAACAACGACGACGCCCAGAACCGCCGCTACCTGGCCCAGGTGTACAAGCTGTTTGTGCAGGCCGGGGAGCGGGGCTACCAGAATGTGGCCATGGAGACCCTTTCCATGGGGATGAGCGGCGATTTTGAGAATGCCATCCGGGAGGGCGCTACCCTCGTCCGCATCGGCACCGCCATCTACGGCGAACGAGATTATAGTAAAAAAGCATAAAAAGAAAGAGGAATTATGCCTAAAACGACCATCCATGACCCCGGTGCACACCATACCAGCAGCGGGGCTCTCATCCGGCGCTTTCTGCCCTATCTGGCCAAGTACAAAAAGGTGCTGTTCATCGACCTGTTCTGTGCAGCCCTGACCACCATGTGCGATATCATCCTGCCCAAGATCATGAGCACCATTACCAACTCCGCCATGGGTGTGGGCATCACGCTGACAGCCCAGATCGTGCTCAAGCTGGCAGCGCTCTACTTCGTGCTCCGTGTCATTGACGGAGCGGCACAGTATTTCATGTCCGGCATCGGCCATATCATGGGCGTGCATATTGAAACCGATATGCGCAAGGACGCCTTTGACCACCTGCTGCTGCTGGACCACACCTATTACAACAACACCAAGGTGGGCACCATCATGGGCCGCATCACCAACGACCTGTTTGACGTGACCGAGTTTGCCCACCACTGCCCGGAGGAGTTCTTCATTGCGGGCATCAAGATCCTGGCCTCGTTCCTCATCCTGTGCCAGGCCAGTATCCCCTTGACGCTGGCGGTGTTTGCCTGCGTGCCCCTGATGGGCGTGGTGTCGGTCTACCTGAACCAGCGCCTGCGGGCCCGGTTCCGCCAGCAGCGGGTCCAGATCGGTGAGCTGAACGCCACCATCGAGGACAGCCTGCTGGGCCAGGGCGTCGTCAAGGCCTTTGCGGCGGAAGAGCAGGAGCGGGCCAAGTTCGAGCAGGGCAACCGGGATTTTGAGCAGATCAAAACGCTGGGCTATTACGCCATGGCGGCGTTCAATACCTCCACCCGCCTGTTTGACGGCCTGATGTATCTGGTGGTCATTCTAGCGGGCGGTCTCTCGCTGGTGTACGGCAAGATCAGCGCGGGCGATCTGGTGGCCTATGTGCTGTATGTGTCCACCCTGATCGCCACCATCCGCCGCATCGTGGAGTTTGCGGAGCAGTTCCAGCGCGGCATGACGGGTATTGAGCGCTTTGCTGAGATCATGGACACCCCTGTTCCCATCCACGATGCCCCGGACGCCAAGCCTCTCCAGCCCGGCCCCGGTGCGATCCGGTTTGAGGATGTCAGCTTTGAGTACCCGGACGACCACAATAAAGTCCTGCACCACGTCAGTCTGGACATCAAAGCCGGCGAGCGGCTGGCGCTGGTAGGCCCCTCCGGCGGCGGCAAAACGACGCTGTGCAACCTCATCCCCCGCTTTTATGATGTGACCAGCGGCCGCATTCTCATTGATGGGCAGGACATCAGCAAGGTGACCATCAAGAGCCTGCGGGAGGACATCGGCATCGTCCAGCAGGACGTGTACCTGTTCAGCGGCTCGGTGGCGGATAACATCGCTTACGGCAAGCCCGGTGCCACCCGGGAGGAGATCGTCGAAGCGGCCCGTCTGGCGGGCGCGGAGCGCTTTATTCTGGCCCTGAAAGACGGCTTTGACACGTATGTGGGAGAGCGGGGTGTCAAGCTCTCGGGCGGCCAGAAGCAGCGCATTGCCATTGCCCGGGTCTTCCTCAAGAACCCGCCCATCCTGATCCTGGACGAGGCCACCAGCGCGCTGGACAACGAGAGTGAGATCCTCGTAGGCCAGAGCCTCGAAAAGCTGGCCCATGGCCGCACGACCCTGACCATCGCCCACCGGCTGACCACCATCAAGAACTACGACCGCATCCTCGTTCTCGGTGCCGAGGGCATTGAGGAAGCCGGTACCCACGAGGAGCTGCTGGCAAAGCAGGGCGTTTACTACCGCCTGTGGAACCAGCTCCCCGGCGAGGATACGCTGTAACAGGAGGAAAACCAGATGACAGAACGCGAAAAATGGGAAGCGGGCCTGTGGTACGACGCCAATTTTGATGAGGAACTCCGCATCGAACGCGAAAAGGCCGAAGAGCGATACACCGAGTTCAACCAGACCCGCCCCTCCCAGAAAGAAAAGCGGGCCGAGCTGCTGCCCGGCATGGCGGAAGATGTGGTGATCCTGCCGCATTTCTACACGGACTACGGCTACAACTGCGTCATTGGCGCAGGCAGTTATCTCAACCACGGGGCCTACCTGATGGACTGCGCCAAGATCACCATTGGACAGCACTGCTTCATCGGCCCCGGCTGCGGCATGTACACGGCCATCCATCCCATCCTGCCGCAGGAGCGCAACAGCGGGCTGGAGCTGTGCAAGCCCATCACGCTGGGCGATAACGTCTGGCTGGGTGGCGATGTGACCATTCTGCCCGGAGTCACCATCGGATCCAATACGGTCATCGGGGCCGGGAGCGTGGTGGTGAAAGACATCCCCTCCGGTGTCGTTGCCGTGGGCAACCCCTGCAAAGTGGTGCGCCCCATTACGGAGGAAGACAGCATCTACTTCCACAAAGATTAAACAGACAAAACAAAAGCGGGACCGCTGAGTTTTCAACGGTCCCGCTTTTGTTTGTGGAAACTTTGCGTTATGCGCCTACGATGAGGCGGACAGCGCCGTAGATGCCGGCATCATTGCCGAGGCTGGCCTGCTTGATGGGGATCTCACGGCAGGATTTGAACGCATACTCCTGGAAGTGCTTGTTCAGCGGGGCAAAGAGGACGTCCCCGGCGCGGGCAACACCGCCGCCCACCAGGAATGCCTCGGGGTCTACTGTGGAGGCAATGTTGGCCAGAGCCATACCCAGCGTGTCGGACATCTCATCCACCTCGCGGGCGGCGAGAGCGTCGCCATTGCGGGCAGCGTCAAAGACGTCCTTGGCGGCAAACTCGGTGCCGCGGAGCACGCAGGGGGTGTCCGGGTTCTCGTCCAGCAGCTTCTTCATGCAGCGGACCACGCCGGTGGCGCTGGAATACTGCTCCAGGCAGCCGTGCTTGCCGCAGCCGCAGGTGGCCGTCTCATGGCGGTTGACCGTGATGTGGCCGATCTCGCCGCCCGCGCCGTGGACGCCGTCGATGACTTTGCCGTTGACGACGACACCGCCGCCCACGCCGGTGCCCAGCGTGACCATGACGGCGTTCTTGGCACCCTTGGCGGCGCCCATCCAGATCTCACCCAGGGCAGCCACATTGGCGTCGTTACCCACCAGAACTTTCAGGCCGTTCAGCAGGCCGGAGAGCTGGGCGGAAACATTCCGCTCGCCCCAGCCGCCGAGGTTGGCGCAGACGATGGGCACGATGCTGGAATCCAGCACCGGGCCGGGCACACCGATGCCCACGCCCTCCACCTGCTCGGGCTGGATGCCCTGCTCGTTCATCTTGCCCAGGATGGCAGCGGCCAGGTTCTCCAGGATGTGCTCGCCTGCATTGGAGGTGTCGGTGGCAACCTCCCATTTTTCCAGCAGTGCGCCGGAAGTGGTGAACAGACCGATCTTGGCGGTGGTGCCGCCAAGGTCAATGCCGAATGCGTACTCTTTCATGATTCATTTACCCCTTTACTGCGGCGGACACACCGCCGGATTTTATTGATAATAGTATAACATAGTTCAGGGGATAAAAAAAGGCCCTCCCTTGCGGGAGAGCCGGAAAGCCTTGGGGAAATTATTCGTCGTCCTCGGTGTCGTCGTCTTCGTCCTCGTGATCCGATTTCGGCTTGTAGAAGATGCCGCTCAGGAAGATGCTGATGAAATACAGCAGCACCATGGGGAGCGCCACCATGCACTGGGACACGATATCGGGCGGGGTGACCACAGCTGCAACGAGGAAGATGCAGACAATGGCGACGCCTCGGACTTTCTTGAGCAGCTCCGGGTAGATGATGCCCATTTTGGACAGGATGATCGTGACCAGAGGCATCTCAAACACACAGCCAAAGATCACGAACATCGTCAAACAGAGGTTGACATAGCTCTCGATACTGGTGGTGGTCTGGATGTACTCAGCGCCCTCAATGCCCGTGCTCAGGAAACGGAGCATGAACGGCATCATCAGCTTGTAGGCAAACAGCACGCCCACGCAGAACAGTGCCAGGCCCAGCAGGATGACCAGCTTGAGGAAGAACGTCTCGCTCTTTTTCAGGCCGGGCTTTGCAAAGGCGTAGATCTGGTACAGCGCCACGGGCACCGTGATGACGAATGCCGCCAGCAGAGACACGCGGAAATACTGCATCAGCTTTTCCTGCGGGGCAATGGAAACAAAGGTGTAATAACCCTGGCCCATGGCCGTCAGGAGATCAATGAGGCGGTCCGCATACATCAGGGTGATGACCACGGAAACCACAAACACCACCGCGCAGATGATCAGCCTGTTCCGCAGCTCTTTCAGATGCCCGGTCAGCGTCATGCTGCCGTCGTCTTCCATGACTTCGGCTTTCTTTTTGCGCTTCAAGTTTGTAGCCACAATTACTCCTCGTCGTCTTTCTTCTCGGTCTGGGTCTCAGCCTTGGAGGTGTTCTCTTCCTCCTCGCCCTCTTCCATGCCCTTCTTGAAGTTGTTCATGGTCTTGCCAAACATCTTGCCCAGCTTCGGCAGGTTCTTGGGTCCAAAGATCAGCAGAGCAACGACCAGGATGATAAGCAGCTCGTTCGTACCAATACGCATAATAAAAATCTCCTTTTTACTTTTGCCGCGCCGTGTGGCGGGCGGATTCCAATGTATTCGGCAACCGCAGGCGCGGGTGCATCAAAATAGAGGGATACGGGGCAAAGGCAGCTCAGACCTTTGCTTCTTCAGCCGGGGCAGCTTCCTCCGCGGCCGGGGCGGCGGCAGGCTCTGCAGCTTCGGCAGGAGCGGCTTCGGGAGCGGCCTCAACGGGCTTCTCCTCTGCCTTGGGCTCCTCAGCGGATTTCTCTTCTGCGGTTTCCGTGGCAGGAGCTGCTTCGGCGGGCTTTTCCTCAGGTTTTGCGGCGGGGGCAGCAGGGCTTTCCAGCTCCTCCACCTCTTCCAGCTCGGTCACTTCCTCTGCCTGCTCGGCTTTGGCGGCTTCTTCCTTGCTGGTCTTGCCAATGCCCGTAAAGCTCTTGGTCACGTCCTTGACGCTGTTGTCGAGATCCTTTTTGATATCGGTCAGCGGAGCAACGGCTTCCTTGAGGGGGGCCTGGATCTCATTCAGCGGCTCGACCACGTTTTTCTGGATCTCCTCGGAGGCAGCGCCGGTGTATTTCTTCAGCTCACGGAGCATTTTGCCCAGTTTCTGTGCATAAACGGGCAGCTGATCCGGGCCGATGAAGACAAACGCGACCACCACGATGACCACGAGTTCCCAAAAACCAATTTTCATAGCGTTCCAATTCCTTTCCTGTGCCAGCGGGGCCGGCAGGGCTTTTTGTCCAGTATAACAGATTGTGCGGCGGTTTGCCAGAGCAGCGGGCCCGGAATCGGGCCGGATGGTTCATTTTTTGGGCACACCGTGCTATACTGGGCGGGGCAAAGGCGCTCTGCGCGCCGACGTTGCCATACATATACCGGAAGTGCATGAACACTACATGAATTTATTATGAATTATTTGTGAACAAGTGGGCGCTTCCTGCAAATTTGTCAACATACAAGATATTTTTCAATAAAAATTACAGAAAGGATAACCAAAACATGAAAACACTCTATGCAGCCCGCTTTGCACGGGTGACCGAAAACCTCGTCAGACAGGGCCTGACCCAAATGATCGTCAGCGACCCGCCCACGATCTTTTATCTGACCGGGGTGCGCATCCAGCCCGGCGAGCGGATGCTGGCTCTGCTGCTCCGGGCCGACGGGAACCACCGTTTCTTTGTCAACGCGCTGTTCGGCACGCCGGAGGCAGGCATCCCGGTGGAAAACTACTCGGACGGCGAGGACGCCCCGGCAAAGCTCCTGCCCTGGCTGGAACGGGACAAGCCTCTGGGCATTGATAAGAATTGGCCCGCCCGGTTCCTGCTCCGGCTGATGGAGCTGGACGCGGCACCCGCTTACCGCAATGCTTCCGCCGCCTGCGACGATGCCCGCGCCGTAAAAGACGCTGCCGAGCAGGAGGCCATGCGGGCTTCCTCCAAGGTCAACGATGACTGCATGGCGGAGTTTGAGGCTCTCATCCGCCCCGGCATCACCGAAAAAGAGATGGCCGAAGCCATCCGGGGCATCTATGCGGCCCACGGCTGTTCCGGGGTCAGCTTTCCCCCCATCTGCGGCTTTGGCCCCCATGCGGCCGACCCGCACCATGACAACGACGACACCCCGCTGGAGGCGGGCCAGTGCGTCCTGATCGATGTGGGCGGCGTGTATCAGGATTACTGTTCCGATATGACCCGGACGTTCTTTACCGGGGAGCCCAGCGAGGAGGAACGTAAGGTCTATGAGCTGGTGCGGCAGGCACAGGCTGCCGCCGAAGCGCTGGTCAAGCCGGGCGTCCGTCTCTGCGATATTGACGCTGCGGCCCGCGACCTTATTACCGAAGCCGGCTATGGCCCCTACTTCAACCACCGCCTGGGCCACTTCATTGGTCTGGAAGACCACGAGGCCGGTGACGTCTCGGCGGTGAACGAGAATGTTGTCACCCCGGGCATGTGCTTCTCCATCGAGCCGGGCGTCTACCTTCCCGGCAAGTTCGGCGTCCGGATCGAAGATCTGGTCCTCGTCACCGAGGACGGCTGTGAGGTGCTGAACCATTATCCGCATGAGCTGCGGGTGCATCCGTTCTAAGCGAAAAAGAAAACCCGCCGTCGGCGGGTTTTCTTTTTCGTGTTTATCCGAGCACGGAATGCCGGTAAGCAATGGCGTTCTGGATACGGTCGGCTTCCTCTTTGCCGGCCAGCTGGCGCACCAGCTCCAGCGCAAAGGGGATGGCACCGCCCAGACCGTAGCTGGTGGTGAGGTTGCCGTCCACCACGACCTCTTCATCGTGGACGATGGCACCGGCCAGCTGATCCTGGAACCCGGCGTGGGCCGTGGCGTTTTTGCCCTCCAGCAGGCCCAGCGAGGCCAGAACGCTGGGGGCGGCGCAGATGGCGGCTACCTTTTTGCCCGCGGCGGCAAAGGCCTTGCAGGTCTCGGTGACGGTCTTGTTGGCGGCCAGGTTGGGGGTGCCCGGGATGCCGCCGGGCAGTACGACCAGATCGACATCCGAGTAATCCACGTCCTCGGCCAGTGCATCGGCGGTGAGGTGGATCTTATGGCTGCTCACCAGCTCTTTGCGGCCCATGGCGGACGCAACGGTCACTTCGACTTTCGCGCGGCGGAGCAGGTCGATGACAAGGAGTGCCTCGCACTCTTCGGTGCCGTCGGCAAAAAATACAACTGCTTTGCTCATAATCACTACCTCCTAAGCCTCGGTCTTGTCGGCGGGGGCGGTGCTCTCTTCCAGCAGGCGGCGCAGCACGCTGTCGTCCCGGCTCAGGACGCGGCTCACCCGGCTGATGATGGCACTGGACGCGCCAATGTTGCCCATGATGCTGGTGTAGCTCTGCTTGTTCATCAGCTTTTCAGCGATGTTATAGCGCTGTTCCATGGCGCTGAGCTCGGCGTAACTGCACACATCCTGTAAAAAGCGGTAGCACTCCTCCGGCGTCTTCAGCTCCAGAAGAGCGGAATACAGGCCGGATTTTCCGGTGGGATGATCTTTTGCCATAAAGCTTTCCTCCCCTGATGGCATCTTGCGTCAGGCCCGCAGAAAGGGCACTTCAATACACTACTTTATTGTAGTGCAAGCGCGGCAAAAAAGCAATGGCTATTTTGCAGTTTTTACAGCATCCGCTCAAAAATGAGCTGGCCGGGCAGCCGCGTGGTCTCGTCCTCCTCGGCGGGGCCCAGCAGGCGGTAGCCTTTGGCCTTGAAGAACTGCTGCACGGGCAGGGCCTTGGCGTGGACGGTGCACCACACCCGGCCACGGCCCTCGCCCCGGGCCAGGCGTTCACAGCTGGCCACGATGTCCCGGCCCAGTGCTTTGCCCCGGAACTCCGGCTTGAGGTAGAGGTGGAGCAGGTGGAGAGAGGTATTTTCCATCTTCCAGGCAAAGTAGCCGATGACCTTGCCGCCCAGCAGCACGAGGAAGTAGTTGACATCGTTGTCAATGTCCTCCTCAATGGCGTCGGCGCTCTGCAGGGTGTCCACCAGCGTGTCCAGCTGCTTGGCGGGGTAATAGCGCTTGTACACCTCGTGCCAGAGCTCGCTGGCGAGGTCGGCAGTGGTGTGGATATATTTGGCTTTTGCCACAAGTTTGTAATCGGGTTTCATAGTTCTCCTTTGTTGTCGGTGGGTTCCGGCGGGCCCGTGGGGGCTTTCTGCCCTTTATTGTACCACGGTTTGCGGAAAATTCCAAACAAAAAGGCTGCTGCGCCTTTGCGGGTGCAGCAGCCTTGCATGTCTTTCAGGACATCCTGACGGGGTGTGTTTTACAGCGCAGCCTTATAGTTGTGATGAGTGGAGCTGTAGTTCACAACTGCTTCCATCAGGGTGACAGGCCACAACAGGGCCTTGACCAACATCTCAGCCGGCTTGACACATACCGTCTCCATGCTGTTAATACCGAACAGGACCAGACATGCGATACCGAAACCCAGAATGTAGTAGTACATCATCAAACCTCCTATATTTTTCCTGCCCCGCGGTGGTTCCGCAGAGGCATGTTGCAATGTGATCTTGGAGCGTCTTCCGCTCCTCTGTGACCCTATCATACTCCAGCCATGCGATAAAGTCAATATCCAAAATCGTGAAAGAAATTAAAGCTCGTTCTGAAATCTGGTAACTGTATTGAAATAAAGCGAACAAAAACGCTTTACTTTATCACGGTAAAGCTTTGAACAAAACTGACCTTGCAGCGGAAACAGTTTGTTCACAAAATCGGGCGAAATCAGGGCGAAAAAGGCGTTTTGTTTTTATATAAAAAACAGTATGAGTTTTTCGGGTGCGCGGCTGTTTTTCGCACAGAGACGAGCGGGCGAGAACGGCGCGCGGAAGAGTGGGTAAAAATGCACAAAGAATCATAAAAAAATTATCAAAAACCATTCTTGTTGCTGCGATGAAAATGCGCTATAATATAGGTACTCAATTGGAAAGGAGATCGCAGCTATGGCAAAGGCAGCACAAGTTGTATTATTGGAAAACGAGTATTACCTCATCAAAGCCCCGAATGGAAAGGTGTTGGAAGTCAAAAACTTCAATACGGAAAACGGCGCTGCGATCCGTCTTTGGGATTATGCAGGCCACCCCTGGCAGCAGTGGAAGTTCGTGGACGCCGGGGACGGACGCTGGCGGATCGAAAACCGCTTTACCGGCAAGATGATCGATCTGGCCCTGGGCGGCGTGGTGGAGGGCACTTGGCTGCACCAGTGGAGCCGCACCAGCGGCCTGAGCCAGTGCTGGGCGCTGGAACCCACCCGCGGCGGGCGCACCCGCATCCGCAATGTGCTGGCCGACAAGTACATCGACCTGGTGGGCATGAACACCGCCAACGGTGCCCAGGCCCAGATCTGGAATTATGTCTCCGGCGGCAATCAGGAGTGGAACCTGGTCCGGGTGGACGCGGGCGCAAAGCAGACCATTGCTCGCCCTGAGGAAGCCCGGGACCCGGAGCCTACCCCCTCTCAGCGCAAGCACCAGAACGATCTGGTCCGCAAGCTGAACAACGCAGGCAAGGGCCGTGCGGCACGCAAAGGCTGAGCCGGATCAAAACAGAATTTGAAAAGCAAAAGAGGCGTCCCGCAGGGGCTTTCCTGTGGGACGCCTTTGTGATGAATCAAAAGGAGGACCGCGATGAATCTCGGAAGCTTTATGGACCCGGAATACCCCATTTTCAGCACCACGCTCTGCTATCTGGAGCGGGAGGACGCCTACCTGATGCTCCACCGCGTGAAAAAGCAGGATGACTACAACCACGATAAATGGGTGGGTGTCGGCGGCAAATTTGAGCGGTTCGAGAGCCCGGAGGACTGCCTGCTCCGGGAGGTGCGGGAGGAAACGGGCCTGACCCTGACCCGCTGGCGCTGCCGGGGGCTGCTGACATTCCTCTGGGGCAATATGACCGAGTTCATCCACCTCTACACGGCGGACCGCTGGGAGGGCAAGATGATAAAGGGCGACGCCTGTAAGGAGGGCGTGCTGGAATGGGTGCCGAAAGAAAAGGTGACAAGCCTGCCCATCTGGGAGGGAGATAAGATCTTCTTTCGGCTTCTGAAAGAAGAACGGCCCTATTTCTCCCTGAAGCTGGTGTATGAGGGGGACACGTTAAAACAGGCGGTGCTGGACGGAAAAGCGCTCTGACGCCTCAAGGGGGCTGCTTCAGGTCACAGAGGGATATCCGGCCCGTCGGCCAGTTGGATAAAAGCTTTCATTTCCCGGGTGCAGCACTTATCTTTGTGGTAAAACATCTGGCGGTACATGGTCAGCTGGAAGTCCGAAACCTCCAAAATGCGCAGCTGCCCCTTTGCGGCGGATTCGGCCACCGCAAAGCGGGGCAGCAGGGAGATCCCGGAAGAATGTTCCAGCATCTTGATGATAAACGCGGTATCGCTGATCTCAAGGTTGGGGGTCAGTTCGACCTGATGGGAAGCGAGAAATTGATCGAAAGTGCGGCGGTAGTTTGCGTTGCGCTCGGTCAGGAAGAACGGTTTGTCCAGCAGTTCGGCCACCCGGTAAGGGCCGGGATGGCCGAGGTCGATGTTCGGCGTTGCCACAAATACCACTTCTTCCGGCACTTCGTTGCACTTGTGCCAGTTATTGGAGTAGCGGGGCTCGTCCAGAATGCAGATAAGATCCACTTCCCCCTGCTCCATTTTTTCAATCAGCTCCTCCGGGGAACCGGTGGTGACCCGCAGGCCGACCCTGGGGTGCTCCAGCCGGAACTGGCGGATCAGCCCGGGCAGGCGGAAAAAGCAGAGAGACTCCAGCGTGCCGATGTGCAGGCTGCCGTCCAGCTCGGCATTTTCGTTCAGTGCCTGGCGGGCGCTTTGGATGGTATCCAGAATACTGTTGGCATATTCCAGAAAACGCTGGCCGTCCACGGTCAGAAGGACCCGCTTGTTCATGCGGTCGAACAGGCGCACGCCCAGCTCTTCTTCCAGTGTCTTGATCTGTACCGTTACAGCGGACTGAGAATAGCCCAGAGACTCTGCCGCCTTGGAAAAACTCTGGAACTGAGCCGCGCGGATCAGGGTATTCAGCTGACGAACTTCCATCGCAGAACTCCTTTTTGCTATAAAAACTTTTAATCCATAAATTTATTTTTATGAATTTGAATCATGTGTATGTCTATGTTAAACTAAAGACGTCAACACGTCAAGTAAAATTTTGGCGTATCGTGAAAAAGACTGGCTGTGCAGGCTGAGGTGAAGAGAGCGCCATCAGGTGTTGCACGGGAACCAGGAAAGCAAAAGGAGGAAATTATTTCTATGGAAAAGAAAAAATTCAAGCTTGGGCTGCTGCCGAAGCTGCTCATTGCCATCGTGCTGGGCATCATCATCGGCCAGTTCTTCCCGGTGTGGTTCTGCCGGGTCGTCGTCACGGCATCCAGCATCTTCAGCTCGTTCCTGAAGTTCGTCATCCCGCTGATGATCGTGGCCTATGTCACCATGGGCATTGCCGACCTGAAGAGCGGCGCAGGCAAGCTGCTGCTCATCACGGTGGCTCTGGCCTACGGCTCCACCCTGATCGCAGGCTCGGCATCCTATCTGGTGTCTGCAAACCTGTTCCCCAGCTTCATGAGCGAAGGCGCTCTGGAGCAGATCGCCGCCACGGCTGACAACTCTCTGGCCAGCTACATCTCCATCTCCATCCCGCCCATTCTGGACACCCTCTCTGCCGTGGTGCTGGCCTTTGTGCTGGGCCTGTGCATGTCCACCCTGCGCGGCAAGACCATCGGTGATACACTTTACAACGGCATGAAGGACTTCTCCGGCATCATCGATCAGGTGCTGCACTGCGTCATCATCCCGCTGCTGCCCCTGTACGTCTGCGGTACCTTCATCGACATGACCAAGTCCGGCAAGACCTTTGCCATTCTGGGCATCCTGTGGAAGGTGTTCCTGGTGGTCATCATCATGCACCTGATCTGCATCTTCATCCAGTTCTGTGTCGCAGGCGCTGTGAGCCACAAGAACCCCCTGCAGCTCATCAAGAACCAGATCCCCGGCTACACCACCGCACTGGGCACCCAGTCCTCTGCAGCTACCATCCCGGTCAACCTGCAGTGTGCCGCGGCCGATGGCATCAGCGCACAGATCCGCAACTTTGTCGTGCCTCTGTGCGCCAACATCCACATGGCAGGTTCCATGATCACCATTACCGCGTGTGCCACCGCTGTCTGCCTGATGAATCAGCTGCCCATCAGCCTTGCTACCGTGGTGCCCTTCATCATGACTCTGGGCGTTGCATGGTGGCTTCTCCCGGTGCTCCCGGCGGCTCCATCATGACCGCTCTGCCCTTCCTGTACATGATCTTCGGTGCAGAGGCAGGCGACCCCAACGGCCCCATCTGCGCCATCATGGTGGCACTGTACATCACCCAGGATTCCTTCGGCACTGCCTGCAACGTCTCCGGCGACAACGCCATCGGCGTGATCGTGGAGACCATTTACCAGAAGTTCATCAACAAGAGCAGCGCAAGCGTCTGATGCGCGGCGCGGCTCTTGACCTGACAGGAGTGACACCCCATGGCATTTATCAGTGTTTTTGATGTTCTGGGCCCGAACATGATCGGCCCTTCCAGCTCCCACACCGCAGGTGCGGAAATCATCGCCTTTCTGGCACAGAAGATGATCGCCCCGCCGCTGAAGCGGGTGGACTTTACCCTCTACGGTTCCTTTGCCAAGACCTACCACGGCCATGGCACCGACCGCGCCCTGCTGGGCGGCATCATGGGCTTTTCGGCCGATGATACCCGCATCCGGGAGTCCTTTGCGATTGCCACCGAGCGGGGTCTGGCCTACAGCTTCACCCCCAATGAAGCGGAGACAGACATCTACCCCAATACGGTAGATATCCGTATGGAAAACGCCGCCGGTCAGGTGATGACTGTGCGGGGAGAGTCGCTGGGCGGCGGCAAGGTGCGTATTGTGCGGATCAACGGCGTGGAAGTGGACTTTACCGGCGAGTATAACGCCCTCATTGTGGTACAGCAGGACAAGCCCGGCGTGGTGGCTCATATCACGAAAATTCTCAATGACCGTGGTGTGAACATTGCATTTATGCGCCTGTTCCGCGAGGAAAAAGGTCATACCGCCTACACCATCGTGGAGTCGGATGAACGCCTGCCCGAGGGCGTGGATCAATTACTGCTGGCAAACCCGAACATCCGTGATGTGATGGTCGTACAGCAGTAAGGAGGGAACACAGGATGAACATGGATTTCAAATCTGCAGAAGAGCTGCTGAATCTGTGCGAAGAAAACCAGCTGCCGATTTCTGAGGTGATGCGCCAGCGCGAGTGTCTGCTGGGCGAAGTACCCCGGGATTCTGTAAATCACCGCATGGGAAAGGCATGGGAGATCATGCGCTCTTCCGCCACCCAGCCGCTGAAAAAGCCCATCAAATCCATGGGCGGGCTCATCGGCGGGGAGGCGAAGAAGCTGGAAGCACACGAAGCAAAAAAGAAGAGCATCTGCGGCGACGTGCTGGAAAAAGCCATTACCTATGCCATGGCAGTGCTGGAAGTAAACGCTTCCATGGGCCTGATCGTGGCCGCGCCTACTGCAGGTTCTGCCGGTGTGGTGCCAGGTATGATGCTGGCCCTGCAGGAGTGCTACCGGATCTCTGACCAGCGCATTGTGGATGCATTGTTTAACGCCGGAGCCGTGGGCTATCTGGCCATGCGCAATGCAACCGTGGCCGGAGCCGTGGGCGGCTGCCAGGCAGAGGTGGGCGTTGCATCCGCTATGGCCGCGTCCGCTGCCGTGGAGCTTATGGGCGGCACGCCGCAGCAGTGCCTGGATGCAGCTTCCACTGTGCTCATGAACATGCTGGGCCTTGTGTGCGACCCCGTGGGCGGCCTGGTGGAGTACCCCTGCCAGAATCGCAACGCTGCCGGTGTGGCCAATGCCCTCGTTGCAGCGGAAATATCCCTGAGCGGGATCCGCCAGCTGATCCCCTTTGATCAGATGCTGGATACCATGTATGCCGTGGGCAAGCGTCTGCCCGCCGAGCTGCGCGAAACAGCACAGGGCGGCTGCGCCACCACCCCCGCAGCCTGCGCGGCCTGCGGCCTGTGCGGCTGAGAAAGATCGTTAAAAAATGAGGCAGGATTCCCGGGGAAAGGGATATCCTGCCTCATTTTTGGCTTTTTGGGTTTTAGTTCAGTTTCAGGTCGTTCTCTTTGATCCAGCCCAGCTTGCGCTCGATCTCACAGAAGATCACGCTCAGGACAGCGGGGAGAACGAAGCAGACGAGGACCAGAGCGGCCCAGTCCATCGGGGTGATGGCGGCCTTGGTGCCGGCGGCAATGTCGTTGATCCAGCCGGTGTAAACGCCGATCTGGCCCACCAGACCGCAGGTGCCCATACCGGAGGAGACGGCGGCACCGTTCATCTCCAGGTGGAACACGCAGGTGGCCAGAGGGCCGGTGATGGCGCTGGCCAGCGTGGGGGCGATCCAGATGCGGGGATTCTTGACGATGTTGCCCATCTGGAGCATACTGGTGCCCAGACCCTGGCTGATGAGGCCGCCCACGCCGTTTTCCTGAAAGCTCATCACGGCAAAGCCCACCATCTGGGCGCAGCAGCCCGCCACGGCGGCACCTCCGGCCAGACCCGTCAGGCCCAGGGCCGCGCAGATGGCGGCGGAGGAGATGGGCAGGGTCAGCGCCACGCCCACGATGACCGAGACGAGGATGCCCATGACGAACGGAGCCTGCTCGGTGGCCCACATGATGAGGGTGCCCACCTGGCTGGCCGCCGCGCCGATGGGGGCGGCGATCAGCATGGAGAGGCCGACGCCCGCAAAGATCGTGACCAGCGGGGTGACAAGAATGTCGATCTTGGTCTCCTTGCTTACGGCCTTGCCCAGCTCTGCCGCCACAATGGCGATGATGAGGACGGCCAGCGGGCCGCCGGCTCCGCCCAGCGCGTTGGAGGAGTAGCCTACCGTGACCAGGCTGAACAGCACCAGCGGCGGGCAGTGGAGTGCCCAGCCGATGGCCACGGCCATGGCCGGGCCGCTCATGGCCGTGGCATAGCCGCCCAGGTCCACCAGCACGTCCAGCCCGGTCTGCTGGCCCAGTGTTTTGATGATGGTGCCGATGAGCAGGCTGGCAAACAGGCCCTGCGCCATGGCACCCAGCGCCTCAATGAGGTAGCGCTGCGGGGTAATGACGATGTCTTTTCGTCTTAAGAAATCTTTTACATTTGACATATCGCTTCCGCCTTTCCGTACGGTGTGTTCACAGTGCAGCAAAGCTGCATGTCCATCATGATACCATACACCTGTCAAGACAGCAAGAGGAAAATTGAAAAAAGAGAAGAAATTGCATCTTTTTTGCGCGGCAGGTGCAATTTTTGCGTGTTCTGGTTCGTATTCTGGATGGAGCGTTTTCTCTTGGATCCAAAAATCGGATTTGCAGTGCTGCTTCTGTGGCGCGGAACATTGACGGGAGCTTGGGTTTGGGTGTATACTAAAGAGGTCAAAATAGCGTTATCGGAATGCTCCGGGGGCCGCAGGGCGGCCCTGTGAAAATAAACGGGCGATGCAGGCCCGATCAGGCTGGAGGCAAGCAGGCGACATGAAACAGAACACTTCAAACTCGGCAAAGAAAGGCGCGCGGCGCGGCGCGGGCCAGGCCGTGGCAGCCATGGTCATGGCGCTTGCGGTTGCTGTGGGCGGCGTGGGCACTACGGCCCTGCTGGCAGCCCAGCCGGTGGGCCTGACCGTGGAGCCCTCCACCATCCAGTGGGAGGACGACTCCACCCAGACCAGCACCAATCAGAACCAGAAAAAACAGGAGCAGAAAAAGCCCACGGTCAAGGCGGAGAGCGAAGCTGCAACGGAGCAGCCCGCAGAATCCAAAGCCGAGAGCACGGCAGCTTCTGTGGAAGAAAAAGCTGGATCCGCAGCGCCCAGCGTGAGCGAGGCGGCATCTTCCGAGGCCGTGCCCAGTGAGCCTGCGCAGGAGCCCGCTCCCGCAGACCCCATGGCAGGCGAGGGCACCGGGCTGGAACAGGAGAACGCGTTCCCCGTCTTCCAGCAGGAGACCGATGAACTGGCTGCGGAAGACCCCCTGAGCCCCCGGGTGGAGAATACCGCCATGGATGGGGCCGCGGACACGGCCGTGAGCACCGCCGGGGTCAACTCGGTGGAAGACGCGCTGGCCGAGGCCCAGATCAAAGATGAAAATGGCACCATCCTGCTGACGCCGGAGGAGATCCGGGCCGCGCTGGATGCCGGCACGCTGGATGAAGACAGCATCGACGCCCAGTGTCTGGCCGACGAGAACGGCCTGTTGAGCTGGCTGTGGAAGTGGCTGTTTGGCAAAAAAGAGGATAACACCCCTGCCCCGGTCTACTCTGGCTGGCGGACCGTGAACGGCAAGACCTATTATTATGACCAGAACACCAACAAGCCGGTCACGGGCATCCAGTCCATTGACAACAAGCTCTATTATTTTGATGCCGATGGTGTGCAGCAGAGCGCAAAGTTCGGCATTGATGTCTCCAAATACCAGTCCAACATTGATTTTGAAAAGGTCAAAAAGGCAGGCGTGGAGTTCGTCATCATCCGCATCGGCTACCGTGGCTATGGCTCCGGCACGCTGGTGCTGGACCCGATGTTCGAGCAGCATTTCACCAATGCCCGGAACGCGGGCCTGAAAGTGGGCGTCTACTTCTTCAGCCAGGCCGTCAACGAGAACGAGGCACGGGAGGAAGCCCAGGGCTGCTGGTATGTCCTGAACAGCCGCAAGCTGGATTACCCCATCTACTTTGATTCCGAGGCTTCCGGCGGCTCCAATGGCCGCGCCGATGGTCTGGGTGTCACCGACCGCACCAAGTGCGCCATTGCGTTCTGTGAGGAGGTCAAGGCGCTGGGCTACCAGCCGGGCGTGTACGCCTCCACCCTGTGGTTCCGCAACCGGCTGGATTTGAGCCAGCTGAGCCAGTACCCCATCTGGAACGCCCATTATAACGTGGCCAGCAGCCCCATCCCCTGCCAGATGTG
>NZ_QTVP01000034.1:0-24084 GCF_003460645.1 Faecalibacterium sp. OF04-11AC
CCTGTGCAATACAGGATTCAGACCGTTCAGGTTGCTTGATTTTAAATTTTGTCTAACTTTTGGGGTTCATTTCAACTTACGTTGGAGACTCTCTTTCATCAAGTGGAGCATTATCCACAGCAGTCGAACCCGAAAGGTTCATTCCAGATACTGCGGCAAATTCCAAGCACCGCGCAACACACGGTGGACTTCCACAGTCTTTATTTCATCGTTGACTCGGTAAAACACCAAATATTGGTCAACGACCATCCTACGATAAGCAGGGTCAAGGTGGTAGACCTCGCACATTTTCGGGGTATCGCCTAATTTTGTGATCTTCTCCCGCAGCTCTTTCAGTACGCGGCTGGCCGTTTTAGGATAAAAGCCAGACAGATACCGGGCAATCTCATTCAAATCCTGCACAGCAAGGGGTAGATATTTAATTTTATACGTCATACTGCTTGCTCAGCGTCTCCCATACGCTTTCGTGGTCTGCCCATTGCGTGTCGGGGTCAGCCGCCTGCTGTTTTGCTTTTGCAAGCTCCTCGGCTACATACCGCTGGTGCAGGAACTCCTCGTACTTGGCGTAGTCCTCAATGTTGATGAGAACTGATTCTCCACGGCCATGATTCGTGATGATCACATGGTCATGATCTTTGAGCATCTCCGAAATTTCGGCGTAATGGTTGCGCAGATCCCGGGAAGGGCGAACGAATGTCTGCATCATACGAGACACCTCCTATCAAGATGATTGTATCACAAAATGACTACGAGCGCAAGGCGGATGATTCTGACGGTGAGGGCAAGAACCGTCCCGTGGCCACAAATTTTCAATTGCTGAAAATTCTTGCTCCCTTTGGAACAGCTTCTTGTTGGGGCGTGCGGTGCCCCAAACCCTGCTTCTGAGGTTGCGATAAACCAGGAGTTATCGAACCGCACTTGTGATTTCTTCTAATGTGTCCTGGCGAAGCCACTTTCCAAATACTTGAGAATTCTTTGACGGCAGATAACCCAAATTCGTATATCCAAGCTTCTTCAAAAGGCTCATACTTGGAATGTTCTCTCTTTCAGTAAAACAGATAAAATCCCACTGAGGATAGTGCTTGTGTAAATACTCAATTAAAGAGGACAAGGCTTCATAGGCGTAACCGCTTCGGTGAACTTTATAAGAAAATGTGTACCCTAAAGAAATTGTGCCCTCGTTAGGCATAACGACGATTTCGCCAATCATGACATCCGTTTCTCTTAATGCAACACTAATCATAGTCGGCGATGCGATATTTAGGGCATTGTCTTTATTACGCTCGATCAAAGCAACAATATCCTTATAATCTTTCGTCTGGCCTCGTTGATATTTCGAGCATCGCTCGTTATTTCGATAATCAACCATCTGAATCGCATCTTTAGGACTTACATTTCTTAGTCTGAGCCGATTTGTTTCTAAAAAGGTCATCTTCTCATCCTTTCACATTCCGGCTTATGGGCCGAGTAGCCCTTTCTCAAAACCTCCGATAAACAAAAAACGTACCCGAACCCTTTCTCGTAAAGAATCGGGTTCGTACGACCTTGGTAGACATTCCTACGGGTCCAGGAACCGCGGGCTAAGCAACAGCCCTCTGGGCTGATTGCTTACGGCACTTCGTGCCGCCGCCCTGTTCGAGTCCTGTACCGCCCACCGAACCGCAGTCATCCCGGTAGACGTTCCTAATTCTCTGGAAACCGCGGGCTAAGCAACAGCCCTCTGGGCTGATTGCTTACTCTGCCGACTGGCGTCGTCAGAGCCGCCCTGTTCGAGTCCTGTACCGTCCACCACAAACAAAAAATCCTCAGACGAATGTCTGAGGATTTTTGTGGTGGAGCATTGTCCACGGCACTCGAACCCAACACTTCCTCACGGGTGACCGTTTTGGCATCATCCGTGAAGTTGAAATTGAGCACGACCCGGTCGTCAAAGACGTAGACCGAGTTGACAAAGGTATCAATGATCTGCCGCTGGTGCTCCATGTCTCTCATGTCACCCTTGCGGAATTTTTCAAACCAGAACCGCATCCATTCGCGGGTCAGAACTGGTTTTTTCAGTTCTTCTTCCAGAATGCTGGTGTTCAGAGCTTCTTTCCGGGCTTCCAGTTCGTCCAGCCGCTGCTTGGTGGTCGGGGTTAGGATACCCTGTTCAATGGCTTCCAGAAGATTTGCCAGCCGCTTCTCTGTATCCCGGAGTTGGTCTTTCAGAACGGGCAGGCGGGTGTTCTCCTGCTGCTGGGCTCCATAATCAAATCTATCAGCCGTTCGATGATTTCATCGCTGAAGATCACCTTGATGGCAGTCTCCACCACGAACCGTTCCAACGGCTCTTTGCGGATGGCTTTCAGATCGCAGTGCGCCTTGCCGTGGCGTTTGGCTTTGCCGCACTTGTAGTAATAGTAGGTGTTTCCCATGTGGCTTGTGCCGCTTTCGCCGCCCATGAGCGTACCGCACTTGCCGCAGAACAGCTTGGTGGTCAGCAGATAGCTCACATCCTCTTTTGCAGGGCGACCGTGGGCGATCTTGTTCTGCTCGAAACGCTGCTGCACCCGGTTGAACAGGTCCTCGTCCACGATGGCGGGAATGCCGCCCGGTGTCACGATGTCCTTATATCGGTATTCACCGATGTAACGGCGGTTCCGGAAAATTTGGAAGAAGCTGTTCTTCACGAACGGCTTCCCGGTGCGGGTGCGCAGACCGCGCTCGTTCAGGGATGCTGCGATCTTCTCGGCCGGTTCGCCGTCGGCATACCGGCTGAAGATTTCCTGCACGATGGGAGCCGTCTCCGGGTCGATATGGTACAGCCTGTCCTCCTTGCCAATGGTGAAGCCCAGCGGCACCACACCGCCGTTGTACTTGCACTGGAGGGCGTTTTCGCGCTCACCGCGCGCCACTTTCAGGGCGAGTTCGGCGGAATAGTATTCCGCCATGCCAATCAGCATACTCTCCACCATAATGCCTTCAGGCCCCTGCGAGATGGGTTCCATGGCAGACACCAGATGGACACCGTTCTTTTCCAGCTGGTACTTGTAGTTCACGGCATCGAACCGATTCCGGGCAAAGCGGTCGAGCTTCCAGACCAGAACCACATCGAAGATTTTCTTCGCGCTGTCCTTTATCATCCTCTGGAAGTCCGGGCGGTCATCCGTTTTGGCAGAGTAGGCACGGTCGATATAGGTGCCGACCACGGTGATACCGTTCTTCTCGGCGTAGTCCTTGCAGTCGCGCAGCTGCCCTTCAATGGAGCTTCGCGCTGGCTGTCGGATGAATAGCGGGCGTAGATCACGGCGGTCATGGTTGCACCTCCTTGGCGTGTATTCGACTTGCCTTTATAGTATCGGGTCAAGCGCAGCTTGTCAACAATCTGCGAGCAGATTGAAATGTGAAAATTGCGAAACGCAGCGAAAAAGGTGAGAGCAAGAATCGTCCCGTGGCCACAAATTTTCAATTCTTGAAAATTCTTGCCCCTTTGGGACAGCTTCTTGTTGGGGCGTGCCTGCCCCAAACCCTGCTAGGAACGAGTACAGCAAACTGGAATTGATTTACTTTGTTTGTAAATCTTCCAGAAAGAAAATTCCCTCTGTTAGGTTGACAAACATTTCCTTGTCCTTGATTACATGAATTTTATTGTTCCACCAGACAGTAGTGTTATTAGCGGCGATTGTTTTGCTTGTTCCATCCTTGAGAAAATAAGTAATTGTAATAGCGGGTTCTTCTTCGCTATTCACTTCCCCAAATAAATCATATTTCAGAAATCCCGTTAGCTTTAAGGCTAACTCAATGTCCTCACTGCTCGAAATTTCTTTAACATCATCCGTGACACTCGGATACGTGATATTTACAGACTGAATATCATTTATGCGGGGCAATCCCCAAAGATACATACCATTCGTAAATATGTTGATCACAACAATCAAAACAGTCATAACTATCACTTCTATCAAAAATCGAATAAGACCTTTGAAAATCTTGTTCACCAACTTATCCTCCAATCTCGATTTCTCCTACTCCCTCAATTCCGATTTGTTGAACTAAGCCGAGTATATCATACTCTCCAATGAAAGAACACCCCGATATAGTGAAATTTTGCCGTTTTCCTGCGTACGTGCGTACACACTCCACAGGAATTCTAAGGGGCCTGCCCCTTAGCACACGGACTTTGGAACAAAGTCTAGTGTGTTACACATTGTCAGAGGTGTACAGGCTCCCGGTACGCACGTACGCAGCGATTACCCCCAAACGCGCCATATAGGGGGACGATCAAGTTCGCACAAAGCGACCTTAATCCCGCAAAACAAAAGGCAGGATACCATCACCACGATGATACCCTGCCTTTGCTCGTTTACCGTTCCGAGTAGTCCTTCCGCAGAACCTCTTGTAAACAAAAAACGTACCCGAACCCTTTTTCATAAAGAATCGGGTTCGAGTACGAACTGTTTGGTGGACGGTACAGGACTCGAACCTGTGACCTCCTGCACGTCAAGCAGATGCTCTACCAGCTGAGCTAACCGTCCATATTCTGTTTTGCTGAGGTCAGCTCAGTTATGATACCACAGCTCCGGGCAAAAAGCAATACTTTTTTGCAAAATCGTAAAAATATTTCTGTCGGCCGGTGGCTGCACGCTGTGGTGCGGGGGCGGCGCTGGCGCATTTTGGGAGTTCATCGGTTTTCCGTTGCCCCTTTTTACCGGCTGTGCTATAATAAGATGATTACAATAGGAAAGGTATCGCAGGATGAGAGTATTGGGCATCGACCCGGCTACGCCATCGTGGGCTGGGGCGTTCTGGATTACGCGGGAAACCGCTTTGCTCCGGTGGATTTTGGCGCGGTGTGCACCGACGCGGGTGTGCCGTTTGAGCGGCGGCTGGACGAGGTGTACGCGGGCATCAAAGAGGTCATCGAGCGGACGCGGCCCGAGGTGCTGGCCATCGAAAAGCTGTTCTACCAGCACAACCAGACCACGGTCATCGGCGTGGCCGAGGCCCGCGGCGTCATTTTGCTGGCGGCGGCGCAGGCGGGGCTGCCCATTTACGAGTACACCCCCATGCAGGTCAAGCAGGCGGTGACAGGCTACGGCAAGGCCGTGAAAAAGCAGGTGCAGGAGATGACCCGGGTGCTGCTCCACCTGTCTGCCGTCCCCAAGCCCGACGACACCGCTGACGCGCTGGCCATGGCCATTACGTTCTGCCACACCAACGGCAATCAGCTCAACCGTTTCATGCGGCGGGGCGTCGGGCCGATATAAAGAGACTCCGCTATTTGGCTCCCCTGTTAGGGGAGCAGGCTGCGCCTTAAGCGCGGCCTGAGAGGTTTTATTTCAAATCAGAATGCAGGAATTTGTAGTATTTTAGAAAGAGATACGAACTATGATCTACTGCTTAACCGGAAAAATCATCAAAAAGACCATGAACGCGGTGGTGGTCAGCTGCGGCGGGGTGGGCTACTACGCCCAGTGCCCGGCCAGCGTGGCCGGGGCGCTGCCCGGCGTGGGAAAAGAAACGACCCTGTACACCGTGATGAGCGTGACGGAGAACGATGTCAGCCTCTACGGCTTTGCCACCGAGGAGCAGCAGGCCTGCTTTGAGATGCTGACCGCCGTTTCGGGCGTGGGCCCCAAGGTGGGCCTTGCCATCCTGAGCGTGATGGAGCCGGACCGGGTGGCGCTGGCCATCTCGGCAGGCGACCACAAGGCGTTCAAGGCGGCCTCCGGGGTGGGGCCCAAGCTGGCCCAGCGCATTGTGCTGGAACTGAAAGACAAGGTAGCCAAGGGCTTTGTGGACGGCATCAGCCTGGAAGACGTGGCCGGAGCCACTTCTACAGCGCCCGCCGCGCAGGGGGCCGGGCAGGCCATTGCCGCGCTGGTCTCGCTGGGGTACAGCCAGAGCGAGGCCGCCATGGCCGTTTCGAAGATCGATGCGACACTGCCCGTGGAGGAGATCATCAAGCTGGCACTCCGGGGCATGGCAGGCAGGAGGTAAGCAATGCAGGACGAAACCGCGCTGTACGGCGCGAAAATGATGCAGCCCGGGCTGACGGTGGCGGACAACGAAGAAAACAGCCTCCGCCCCCAGCATCTGGAAGACTACATCGGGCAGGAAAAGGTCAAGCAGAACCTGAAAATTTATCTGGAAGCCGCCAAGCGGCGGGGCGAGCCCATGGATCACATCCTGCTCTACGGCCCTCCGGGCCTGGGCAAGACGACACTGGCGGGCATCATTGCCAACGAGATGGGAGTGCAGATCCGCATCACCAGCGGCCCGGCCATTGAGAAGCCCGGCGACCTGGCTGCCCTGCTGACCAATTTACAGGAGGGCGACGTCCTCTTCATCGACGAGATCCACCGCCTCTCCCGGCAGGTGGAAGAGGTGCTTTACCCGGCACTGGAGGACTATGCGCTGGACATCATGATCGGTAAGGGCCCCAGCGCCCAGAGCATCCGGATCAACCTGCCCCGGTTCACGCTGGTGGGTGCCACCACCCGGGCGGGCCAGATCACCGGTCCTTTGCGGGACCGTTTCGGCGTGCTGCTCAAGCTGGAACTCTACAGCCCGGATGAGCTTTCCCGCATCATCCAGCGCTCGGCGGGCATCCTCGACCAGCCCATCACCCCGGAGGGTGCTTACGAGCTGGCCAAGTGCAGCCGGGGCACGCCTCGTGTGGCCAACCGCTTTTTGAAGCGTATCCGCGATTTTGCCACGGTGCTGGGAGACGGCGTCATTGACCGGGATGTCTCCCTCATGGGCCTCAAGCGGATGGACGTGGACGCCCTGGGGCTGGATGAGCTGGACCGCAGCCTGCTGCGCGCCATCATTGAGATGTACAACGGCGGCCCGGTGGGCCTGGAAACGCTGGCAGCGGCTCTGGGCGAAGAGGCCGTCACGCTGGAAGATCTCTGTGAGCCCTACCTGATGCAGATGGGCTTTTTGACCCGGACGCCCGGGGCCGCTGCGCCACGCGGCTGGCCTACGAGCACCTGGCCTCAAGGCCCCGGAGACGGGCAGCCCGGAGGACAACGGACAACAGAGTCTGTTCTGAGCCATCCGCAAGGCATAAAACATAGAATCAAATAGAAACGTAAGACAGTATGATCCTGAAAGTGGGGTAACAAGTATGGGAAAATATTTTGGAACGGATGGCGTCCGCGGTGTGGCGGGCGCGGACCTGACCTGTGAGATGGCCATGAAGATCGGCCGCGGCGCTGCTGCTGTCCTGACGGGCAGCACCGGCCACCGCCCCCGCATCCTGATCGGCAAGGATACCCGCCAGTCCGGCGATATGCTGGAAGCGGCCCTGACCGCCGGCCTGTGCAGCGTGGGCGCGGACGTGGAGAGCCTGGGCGTGCTGCCCACCCCCGCTGTGGCCTATCTGGTCAAGAAATACAACGCGGATGCCGGTGTTGTCATCTCGGCCTCTCACAACCCGATGGAATTCAACGGCATCAAGATTTTTGCCGGCACCGGCTACAAGCTGCCGGATGATGTGGAAAACGAGATCGAGAAGCACATTGACAACGACTGTGCCGACATCCCGCTGGCGACCGGAGCCTCCGTGGGCCGGGTGTCTGTCCGGGCGGACGGTCTGCAGGACTATGTGGACCACCTGTATGAGTCGGTCAACGGCGATCTGTCCGGCCTGAACGTCTGCATCGACTGCGCCAACGGCGCTTCTGCCGCTGTGGCACAGAAGCTGTTTCCCCGGCTGGGCGCCAAGTGCACGTTCATTGGCATCACGCCGGACGGTGCCAACATCAACAAGGACGTGGGCAGCACCCATCTGGACAATCTGGAAAAGGCAGTTGTGGAGGGCGGCTTTGACTGCGGCATTGCCTTTGACGGCGACGCGGACCGCTGCCTGGCCTGCGATGAGCTGGGCCATGAGATCGACGGCGACAAGGTCATTGCCCTGCTGGCCGTGAGCATGAAAGAAAAGGGCCGTCTGGACGGCGATACCGCTGTGGTGACGGTCATGTCCAATCTGGGCTTCATCAAGTATATGGAGAGCCAGGGCATCCACACCGAGAAGACCGCCGTGGGCGACCGCTATGTGCTGGAAAACATGCGCGAGAACGGCTACGCCATCGGCGGCGAGCAGAGCGGCCATGTCATCCTGCTCCACCACGCCACCACCGGTGACGGTGAGCTGACGGCGGGCAAGCTGCTCAAGCTGCTGGCCGAGAGCGGCAAGAAGATGAGCGAGCTGAACAGCGTTTACGCCCAGTACCCGCAGGTATTGGTCAACGTGACGGCCAACGCCGCCCAGAAAGCCGCCTATAAAGAGGACGAAGTGCTGGCGGGCTTTATTGAGAACGAGCAGCAGAAGCTGATGGGCATGGGCCGCGTGCTGGTCCGTGTGTCCGGCACCGAGCCCAAGATCCGTGTCATGGTCGAGGGCCAGGACCTGGAGGCCATCCACCGCTGTGCAGACCGGATCGTGGAAAAGATCAACAAACGAATTCTGAAACAGTAAAAAGGAGAACGCTATGCGCCCTGCAGATACCTGGAAAGATTACGAGCTGCTGGATGCTACCGGCGGCAACCGGCTGGAGCGATGGGGGGAGACCATCCTCATCCGGCCGGACCCGCAGGTGGTGTGGAAAACGCCCCGGCAGAGCCGCCTGTGGGCCAAGGCGGACGCCGTGTACCACCGCTCCAACCAGGGCGGCGGCGAGTGGGAGTACCGCCGCCGGCTGCCCGAAAAATGGAAGATCAGCTGCGGCGAGGGAGAGGAGAAGCTGACCCTCATCGTGAGCCCCACCGGCTTCAAGCACACCGGCGTCTTCCCGGAGCAGGCCGTCAACTGGGCCTGGTACGCCCAAAAGATCCGTGCTGCTGGACGCCCGGTAAAAGTGCTGAACCTGTTTGGCTACACCGGCGGTGCCACGCTGGCCTGCGCGGCGGCGGGTGCTACCGTCTGCCATGTGGATGCCTCCAAGGGCATCGTGGCCTGGGGCAAGGACAACGCCGCCGCCAGCGGTCTGGCCGACCGGCCCATCCGCTGGCTGGTGGACGACTGTGCCAAGTTCGTGGCCCGGGAAAAGCGCCGGGGCAACACCTACGACGGCATCATCATGGACCCGCCCAGCTATGGCCGCGGCCCCGGCGGCGAGATCTGGAAGCTGGAAGACTGCATCTATGACCTCATCAGCCAGTGTGAGGAAGTGCTGAGTGAGAAACCGCTCTTCTTTGCCGTCAACAGCTACACCACGGGCCTGTCGCCCGCCGTGATGGAGTACATGCTCAAGACCACGCTGGTGCCCCGTTTTGGCGGGCAGACCAGCTGTGACGAGATCGGCCTGCCCGTCTCGGCCACCGGCGGCGTGGTGCCCTGCGGCGCAACGGCCATCTGGGAAGAGTAAATACTCCTTCCGCCATCGCTGCGAGATGCCACCTCCCTCAGTGAGGGAGGCTTTCTGACGGCAGAGACCCAAAAGGCTCCCTCTTTGAGGGGGCTGCCGCTGCAGGCGGCTGGGGGAGTTTATAAAATAATCTAAGAATGGGGTACAGCCTCTTTGAGAGGGGCGCACCACCAGAAAGAGAACACAAATGAGTGAAACGATTTTAACAGCAGAAAATTTAAAGTTCCGCTATGACCCGGAGCAGCCTGTCTACGCGCTGGACGGGGTCTCGGCCAGCGTCAAGCGGGGCGAGTTTGTCGCCGTGCTGGGTGCCAACGGCTGCGGCAAATCTACCTGGCCAAACACTTCAACGCCATCCTCCTGCCGGAGGCAGGCACTGTGCTGGTGGAGGGGATGGACACCGCCGACGAGAGCAAAATTTACGACATCCGCCAGACCGTGGGCATGGTGTTCCAGAACCCGGACAACCAGATCGTTGCCACGGTGGTGGAAGAAGACGTGGCCTTCGCGCCGGAGAACCTGGGCGTTCCGCCCGAGGAGATGCGCCGCCGGGTGGACGACGCCATGAAGATGGCGGGCATCTACGAGTTCCGGGAGCGGGCACCTCACAACCTTTCCGGCGGGCAGAAGCAGCGTGTTGCCATTGCAGGCGTCGTGGCCATGCGGCCGGACTGCCTCATTCTGGACGAAGCCACCGCCATGCTGGACCCCCGGGGCCGGGAGCAGGTGATGCAGACCATCCACTACCTCAACAAGAACATGGGCATCACCGTGGTGTCCATCACCCACTATATGGAAGAAGCTGCCAAGGCCGACCGGGTGCTGGTGATGAGCAAGGGCAAAGTGGTCCTGGAAGGCACCCGAAAGAGGTGTTCAGCCAGACCGAGAAAGTCCGCTCCCTCCATCTGGACGTGCCGCAGGCCGCCGAGCTGCGGGATGAGCTGGTCAAGGCAGGCATCGACCTGCCCGAGGGCATCATTGACACGGGCGAATGCGCACAGGCTCTGTACGAGCTGCTGCAGTGAGGAGGGGGAAACGATGGCAGACATTATCAAGGTAGAACACCTGAGCTATATCTATAACCCCGGAATGCCCAATGCGGTCACCGCGCTGGACGATGTGAGCTTTACCGTGGAAGAGGGCGATTTTGTGGGCATCATCGGGGCCACCGGCTCCGGCAAGAGCACCCTCATTACCCACATGAACGGCCTGAACAAGCCCACCAGCGGCAAAATTTATATTGATGGCCGCGACCTGTGGGCCGAGCCCGAAAAAATAAGAGATTTCCGTTTCCTCACCGGTCTGGTGTTCCAGTACCCGGAGTACCAGCTGTTTGAGGAGACCTGCTATAAAGATATCGCCTTTGGCCCCAAGAACATGGGCCTGGACGAGGCCGAGATCGACAAGCGGGTGCACGAAGCAGCCGCCTTTGTCGGCCTGGATGAGGCCCTTTTGGAACGCAGCCCCTTTGAGCTGTCCGGCGGCCAGAAGCGCCGGGTGGCCGTGGCAGGCGTCATGGCCATGAAGCCCCGCATCCTCGTGCTGGACGAGCCCGCCGCGGGCCTGGACCCCGAGGGCCGGGATGAGATCCTGAGCGAGGTGAAAGAGTACCACAAAAAGACGGGCACCACCGTCCTGCTGGTCTCCCACAGCATGGAGGACATTGCCAAGTACGCCAACCGGGTGCTGGTGATGTCCAACAAGAAGATCGCCATGTACGATACGGTGGAGAACGTGTTTGCCCGGGCTTCGGAGCTGCTGGCACTGGGCCTGAGCGTGCCCCAGGTGACAAAAATTTTCCTCAAGCTGCGGGAGATGGGGGTGGACGTCCCGGCGGACGTGTACACCATCCCCTATGCGGTCAAGACCATTCTGGCCGCCAAGGCGCGGCGGGACGCCGGGGAGCCTCTTGTATTGCCCCGGGATGCTGAGAACGGGAAAGGGGGCGTGTCCGGATGCTGAGAGATATCACCATTGGCCAGCACTTCCCGGGCAACAGCCTTGTGCACAAATTTGACCCCCGGATCAAGCTGGTGCTCACCATTGCTTATATCATCCTGCTGTTCGCGGCTTCCAACCCGCTGGGACTGGCATTGTCCATCCTGTTCCTGGTGGGGATGTACGCTGTGGCAAAGATCCCGTTCAAGCTCATCCTCAAGAGCCTGAAACCAATTTTACCCATTGTCGTCTTTACGGCAGTGCTCAACCTCTTCTTCGTCTCGGGTGAGGGGGAGCCGCTGGTGCACATTGGATTCCTGACCGTTTACGCCGAGGGCGTCAAGTACGCCATCCTGATGGCGGTGCGCGTCATGGCCCTGATCGCGGGCACCAGCCTGCTGACTTACACCACCAGCCCCATCGTGCTGACGGATGCCATTGAGCAGCTGCTCAAGCCGCTGGGCAAGATCCACTTCCCGGTGCACGAGCTGGCCATGATGATGAGCATTGCGCTCCGCTTCATCCCCACCCTCATCGAGGAGACGGACAAGATCATGAACGCCCAGAAAGCCCGCGGTGCCCAGCTGGACACCGGCAAGATGACCGAGCGCATCAAAGCGCTGGTGCCCGTCCTCATCCCGCTGTTCATCTCGGCGTTCCGCCGGGCGGACGAGCTGGCGATGGCCATGGAGTGCCGCTGCTACCGCGGCGGTGACGGCCGCACCCGCCTGAAAGTGCTCCGCTGCACCCGGCAGGATTACATTGATCTGGCGGTCTGCATCGTCTGCTTTGTGATCATCCTGTCGTCCCGGCTGGTGTTCCCGAATTTCTGATGATACGATGAATTATTTGCTTACATTATCTTACGATGGCACCAACTACTGCGGGTTTCAGGTGCAGCCCAACGGGCGGAGCGTGGCCCAGACCTTTCAGGATGGGCTGGAGGCCGTGCTGGGCTGCCGCCCGGATATCAAGGGGTGCAGCCGCACCGACGCGGGCGTCCACGCGCTGGGCTTTATGCTCAATTTCCACGCCGACACCCGCATCCCGGTGGAAAAGCTGCCGCTGGCCCTCAACCAGCACCTGCCGCCGGATATCCGGGTGCTGGCGGCGCGGGTGGTGCCGGAGGATTTCCATGCCCGGTACGCGGCCCACACCAAAACGTATCTCTACCGCATCCACAACAGCCCCATCGACTCGCCGTTTGACGAGAAGTATTATACCCGGGTGCCCCGGCGGCTGGACACGGCCAAAATGAACACGGCAGCCCGGCGGTTTGTGGGCAAACACGATTTCCTGGCCCTGTGCGCGGCGGGGTCTTCCGCTGCCGCCCACGGTGACACGGTGCGGACCATCACGGCCTGCGGAGTGGAGCGCAAAGGGGACGAAGTAGAGATCACCGTCACCGCGGATGGATACCTCTACAACATGGTGCGCATCCTGGCCGGGACCCTCTGCGAAGTAGGGGCCGGGCGGATGCAGCCCGAGGACATCCCGGGCATCCTTGCCAGCCGTGACCGGCACAAGGCGGGCCCCACCCTGCCCGCCAAGGGACTGTTTTTGAAGAGTGTGGAGTATGATTGAGAGGTGGCTAGCCTCTCAGCCTCACGCTGTTCGGCAGCTCCCCCAAAGGGGGAGCCCTTGGCAAAGAGATGAAGTTTGCGTGGATTGCCAAGGCTCTCACTTTGGGAGAGGTGGCATTGCGATCGCAATGACGGAGAGGGCAAGCCATTTAGGACAAGGAGAACAACCAAATGAGAAAGAACCATCGCGGCCAACGCCCCGAGAGTGATGAGCCGCTTTCGGCCGGGCGGGTCGAATATCTGGAGCAGGCCCGCGCCCGGGTGCGGGCACGGCGGCTGCGGCGCACGGCGCTCATCGTGGCGGTGCTGACGGCTGTGGTGCTGTTTACCACCGGGCTGGTGGGCAGCTCGGTGGCGCTGGTCAAGGACTGTGTGGACACCACCCGCATTGCCCTGATGCCGGGCCCCGGCTGGCCCCAGCAGACCGGCGTGATGGAGCCCACCCGGGTGCTGCCCATGACGGGCGGCTTTGTGGAGCTGGGCGGCGACAGCTGCGTGGTGTACTCCCGCACGGGCACCCGGCTCAACAGCATCCAGAGCGGCTATGGCCGTCCGGCGCTGGCGGCGGGCAAGACCCGTTTTGTGCTCTACAACCGCTCCGGCAACGAGCTGCGGGTGGAGAGCCGCACCCAGAACCTCTACACCAAAAAACTGGAAAACAATATCTTCCTCTGCGCCATGTCCGATAACGGCACGCTGGCCGTTGTCACCGACGATGTGAGCAGCATGGCGGAGCTGCTGGTGTATTCTCCCACCATGGAGCAGCAGCTCCGCTGGAACATGACCTCCAACGACGGCACCCCGCTGCGGATGGCGTTCTCGCCGGACAGCCGCCGGCTGGCGGCTGCTGCCGTCACGGCCGGCGGCGGGCAGATGCAGACAAACCTTTATGTTGTCACCCTGGCCCAGGGCGACCCGGTCAATGTGGGGAGCCAGAGCGGTGTTCCCCAGTGGGTGGGCTGGCTTTCCGGTACCACCCTGCTGGCCGTGTACGACAGCCGGGCCATCCTGTACAATGCGGCAGGCGGAGAGCGTGCCCGCTATGAGTTTGGCGGCGGCACCCTGCGGGATGTCTCGGTGGACAGCGCGGGCAATGTGGCGCTGCTGCTGGCCTCCGGGCAGGTCTGCCAGCTGGTGACGCTGGACAAGGAGCTCAATGTTCAGTACAGCGGCAATGTGACCACCTCCAACAAGGTGGTGCGGCGGGGCGAGCTTGTCTATCTGCTCACCGACAGCACCGTGGAGAGCCTGACTTCTGCGGGGGAGTACCAGTGGAGCCAGAGCCTGACGGCCCGGCCGCAGGCTTTGCTGGCGGATGCCAAGCAGACACTGGTCTTCTGCGGCAACACGGTGCAGCAGGTAACGGCACCGGAAACCTCTCAGGCAAGTTGAGGAAAAGGAGAGAATCATTCCTGAAATTAGCACTCTGCGGCAGAAAGTAACAAGGAAAATACTCTATGTTCAAGAATCCGTCATTTCTTTTTGATATCATATGCACGGTGGTTTGGCTGCTGCTGGCCGTCCGCTACGCCCGCAAAGGCTTTCTGGCCTCGGTGGTGCAGCTGGCGGGGAGCCTGCTCAGCCTGACCGGAGCCCGGGCCTTTTCCGGCTGGGCAGCCGGGCAGGTGTTCCAGAACTTCTTCGCGGGCAGCTTCCGCGACCAGATCGCCGCCAGCATCACGGCCGGGGGCGTGGTAGACCTTTCCGGCATTGCCCAGCGGTATGCGGGCTTTCTGCCGGAAAGCTTCCGGCTTCCATTGTGGAGGCCTGCGAGCGCTCCGTTTCCGCCGTGCTCAGCGACAACGCCGTGGTGCTGGCCGATGTCATTGTCCAAAAGGTGCTGGCTCCGCTGCTGACGCCGGTGATCTCGCTGGTGCTGTTCTTTGTGGCATTCGCCCTGCTGCGGATGCTGGTCAGCCTGCTGGTCACGGTGCTGGGGCTGGTGAACAAGCTGCCGGTGGTGGGCACGGTCAACCGCTGGCTGGGCTGGACGGCGGGCGGCATTGCCAGCCTGCTGGACATTTATCTGGTGCTGTGTGTGCTCTGGGCACTCATTGTCATCACGGGCGGCAACCTGACGATGCTCAACGATACCGTTATGAGCAGCAGCCTTTACTATAAAGTTTTCAATGTGTTCAACCCGTTCCTGTAAGGGTTGGATTGGATAGGAGGAACAATGCTCTGTAATCGATGCCAGAAACGTCCGGCCATCATCTTCGTCCAGCGGATGGAGAATGGCCAGATGAAAAATGAGGGGTACTGCCTGCACTGTGCCCGGGAGCTGCACATCAAGCCGGTGGAAGACCTGATGAAGCAGTTCGGCATGTCGGACGAAGACATGGACAATATGGAAAACCGGATGGAGAGCATGATGGAGGAGATGGGCGGCGAGACCAACCCGTTCTCCATGATGATGAACATGGGCCAGCCGGAGAACGAGGGCGACGAAGACCTGATGCCCGGCTCCAGCGCCACGTTCCCGCTGGGGGTCAAGGGCGGCCAGAACGAGCAGCAGGGGGACAAGAAAGCTGGAAATAAAAACGGCAAGAAGCCGCCCCGCCGCAAGTTTTTGGACACCTACTGCGAGAACCTGACCCGCAAGGCCCGGGAAGGCAAGCTGGATGATATCATCGGCCGTGACCGCGAAATTTACCGCACCATCCAGATCCTGAGCCGCCGCCAGAAGAATAACCCCTGCCTCATTGGTGAGGCGGGCGTGGGCAAGACGGCCATTGCCGAGGGCATTGCGGAGCGCATTGCCAAAGGGCAGGTGCCGGCGGGCCTGAAAGACAAGGAGATTTTCCTGCTGGACCTGACCAGCCTGGTGGCGGGCACTCAGTTCCGCGGCCAGTTCGAGCAGCGGGTCAAGGGCCTGTTGAGCGAGGTCAAGGCAGCGGGCAATGTCATCCTGTTCATTGATGAAATCCACACCATCACCTCGGCCGGTGAGAGTGAAGGTGCCATGAACGCGGGCAACATCCTGAAGCCTGCCCTCTCCCGCGGGGAAATTCAGGTCATCGGCGCCACGACGTTCAACGAGTACCGCAAGTATATCGAAAAAGATCAGGCGCTGGAGCGCCGCTTTCAGCCCGTGCGGGTGGAGGAGCCCAGCGTGGCCGATACCCTCGCTGTGATGAACGGCATCAAGCACTATTACGAGGAGCACCACCATGTGCAGGTGCCCGCCGATGTGCTCAGTGCCACCGTCACCCTCAGTGAGCGGTATATCACCGACCGCTATCTGCCGGACAAGGCCATCGACCTGCTGGACGAGGCCTGCGCCTGCTGCAATCTGGCCCACCCGGTCATCTCCGAGTATCTGGAGGCCCGGAAAGAGCTGGACGCCCTCAAGCAGGAAGAAGCCGATATGGCCAACGCCGATGTCAATGAGCCCATCGACTATGAGCAGGTGGCCGAGCGCAAGACCCGCATTGCCCAGCTGGAAAGCGAGCTGCCCGCCAAACAGGCTGCTGCCAGCGAGATCAGGGTGACCATGGACGATGTGGCCAAGGTCATTGAGCTGTGGACGGGGATCCCGGCGGTGAAAATCCAGGAGACCGAGTACGCCAAGCTGGCAAACCTCGAAACAGAGCTCAAGAAAAAGATCATCGGCCAGGACGAGGCCGTCCATCTGGTGGCACAAGCGGTCAAGCGGAGCCGCGCCGACCTCTCGGGCCGCCGCCGTCCCGCCAGCTTCATCTTTGTGGGTCCCACGGGCGTGGGCAAGACCGAGCTGGTCAAGCAACTGGCAAACCAGCTCTTTGACGGCCCGGACCCCCTGATCCGGCTGGACATGAGCGAGTATATGGAGAAATACGCTGTCTCCCGGATGATCGGTTCGCCTCCGGGCTATGTGGGCTACGAGGAGGCCGGCCAGCTGACCGAGAAAGTCCGCCGCCGCCCCTACAGCGTGGTGCTGTTTGACGAGATCGAGAAAGCACACCCGGATGTCATGAACATCCTGCTGCAGATTCTGGACGAGGGCAAGATCAACGATGCCCAGGGCCGGACCGTGGATTTCTCCAACACCGTGATCTGCATGACCTCCAACGCCGGCAGCTCTGACCAGACTTCGGGCGGCCTTGGCTTCAACAAGAGCGAGGAGCAGCGCAGCGAGGAGAAGACCCGCAAGGCGCTGGCCCAGTTCCTGCGGCCGGAATTCCTGGGCCGCGTGGACGAGGTCATCGCCTTCAAACCCCTGAGCCAGGAGACACTGGAGGGGATTGCAGCCCTCATGTTGGATGAGTACAAGCCCAGCATGGCGGCCAAGGGCATTGCCTACAGCTATACCCCGGCAGCCCTCAAGGCGCTGGTCACCAAGAGCCAGGGCGGTAAGTTCGGTGCCCGCGACCTCCGCCGCGTCATCCGCAAGGCCGTGGAAGACCCCGCCGCCGAGCGCCTCATTGACGGCACGCTGGCCTCCGGCTCCGCCCTTACCGTGGACGCCGACGCGGACGGCGAAGTGGTGCTGAAATAAACGCAAAAAGAAAAGAGACGGTTTTCTTCCGGTGGGAAGAGGACCGTCTCTTTTGTCATGTGAAGTTTAGTTGAATTTAAAGATCTTCCGGGCGATGCGGTAGCCGCCGACAATGACGGCATCGCTCTTGGGGAAGTGCAGGTTGGTGATACCGCCCAGGCTCAGGCGGACAGCGCGGTACACGCTGGGGCTGGTGTGCTCCTTGAGGTACTGCCAGAGCTGGGTCTTTTTCTCCCTGGCCTCGGCACTGCCGTCCAGCAGAAGGAAGATGTCGCTGATGGCCATCATGATGGAGAGGTAGTGGAGCATGTAGGCCCGCAGACGCTTCTGGTTTTTCAGGGCGTCCAGGTCCTGGCAGTCGATCATGTGCTTGGTGACCCGCAGCTGCTGATCTACCCGCTTGACCATAACGCTCTCGTTGACACTCTGGTCGGCCCGGCCGATGAAGTAGCGGTAGAGGTCAAGGTCCATATAGTACATGCTCTTGACATAGGGCAGAGGCTGGTAGACAAAGATGTTGTCCACATAGAACGTGTGCTTGGGCAGCACCATGCCGCACTGACGCAGCACCTCGGTGCGGTACATGACCGAGTGCATCAGCAGGTTCTGGTCCGGGCGGAAATGGCCCACATGCACCCAGTCGAACAGGCGGTCTTTCGGGAAGACGTTGGTGTACCGGACGGTATGGTTGGTGCCATCCTCCACATGCTCATACACATAGTTGCAGATCATCAGGTCCGGGGCGGTGCCGCGGGCCACGAGGGTCTGCAGGCGGTGCAGGACCTTTTTCAGGGCGTCGGTGTCCAGCCAGTCGTCGCTGTCCACGACCTTATAGTACAGGCCGGTGGCATTGCGGATGCCCTGGTTGACGCCTTCGCCGTGGCCGCCGTTCTCCTGATGGACGGCCTTGACGATGGTGGGATATTTGGCGGCGTACTCGTCGCAGATGGCGGGGGTGTCGTCCTTGGTGGAACCATCGTCCACCAGGATGATCTCGGCCTGCTCTCCGGCGGAGAGCAGCGTCTCGATGCAGTGGCGCATATAGGCCGCCGAGTTGTAGCACGGGACGGCAAAGCTGATGAGTTTTTGCATAGTGTACTCCTTTTAATCACGGAAGCCGGAGCACGCAGGCTGCGGCTAAGAATCTTTAGATGGAGATATGTATTCTTATTATAGCATTTTGGCGCACGAAAAGCTATCAAAACCACAAAATCCCACCGAAAATTCGCAACTCAGGATGGTTTTGTGGTATACTGGAGCCCAGTGTTGAAACAAAGGAGACAGTTTGATGGAAGACCAGCGCTCGATTTTAAAGAAAGTTTTCGGCTACGACAGTTTCCGACCCGGCCAGGAGGAGATCGTGAAGCGGCTGCTGGGCGGGCAGGATGTGCTGGCCGTGATGCCCACGGGCGCGGGCAAGTCCATCTGTTATCAGGTGCCGGCCCTGCTGCTGCCGGGCATCACCCTTGTGGTATCGCCGCTGGTCAGTCTGATGAAAGACCAGGTGGGGGCCCTGGTGCAGGCAGGCGTGGCCGCCGCCTTTTTGAACAACAGCCTCACCGACAACCAGAAAGCCCTGATGCTCCACCGGGCCCGGGAGGGGTGGTATAAGATCATCTATGTGGCCCCGGAGCGGCTGGAGATGCCGGGCTTCCAGCGGTTTGCGCAGGAAAAACTCATCAGCATGGTCACGGTGGACGAGGCTCACTGCATCAGCCAGTGGGGACAGGATTTCCGCCCCAGCTACCTGCGCGTCAAAGCCTTTGTGGACAGCCTGCCCAGCCGCCCGGTGGTGGGGGCGTTCACGGCCACCGCCACGGCCCACGTCCGGGATGACATCCGCACCCATCTGGCCCTGAAAGACCCCTATGAGGTGACGACAGGCTTTGACCGCCCCAACCTCTATTTTGAGTCCCGCCGTGCCCTGCCCAGCGAGAAGCCCCGTGTCCTGCTGGATTATGTCCTGCGGGAGGGAGACCATGCGGGCATCGTCTATTGCAGCACCACCAAACAGGTGGACGAGACGGCCCGCCTGCTCCAGAGCCGGGGCATCCGGGCGGCAGCCTACCACGCCAAGCTGGACGCGGAGGTCCGCCGGAAGAACCAGGACGATTTCCTCTATGACCGTGTCCAGATCATGGTGGCCACCAACGCCTTTGGCATGGGCATTGATAAGCCCAACGTCCGGTTTGTCATCCACTACAACATGCCCAAGGACCTGGAAAGCTACTATCAGGAGGCGGGCCGTGCCGGGCGGGACGGCGAACCGGCCCGCTGCATCCTGCTCTACTCCGGCACCGATGTGCGGACCATCCGCTTTTTCATTGACAAAGAGAGGGAAGCGGACAACGGTCTGCCCGCCGATGTAAAAGCCGAAGCCGCCCGCAAGGCGGAGGAACGGCTCAAGTACATGACCTTTTACTCCACCACGCCCCGCTGCCTGCGGGGGTTCATGCTCCAATATTTTGGGGAGGCGGCCCCGGCCAAGTGCGGCAACTGTTCCAACTGCCTCATGGCAGAGGAGGCTGCCCGGCAGATGGAACAGCGTGCCGCCGAGGCCAAGCAGCGGGCCGCCGCCAGCGCCCGCCGTCTGGCTGAAAAGCCCGCCGCCGCCCGGCGGACGTGGAGCTCAGCGCCGAGGACGAAAAGCTGCTGGCCGACCTCTACGCCCTGCGCAAGCGGCTGGCCAGCAAGCAGAAGATCCCGGCCTATCTCGTGTTCAGCGATGCCACCCTCCGGGAGATGGTACAGAAAAAGCCGTTCAGCACCGACGAGCTGCTCAACATCACCGGCGTGGGCGAGAAGAAAGCTGCCCGCTACGGCACGATCTTCCTCGCCGCCATCGAGGAGGCCGTCAGAAGTCGCTAAAAATAAAACGTTCCGTTTTCCACGATTCCTGCATCGGATGTGGAAAACGGAACGTTTTTCTTTTTTATAAGAGGATTACATCGTATGGGTGGAAAAGACCTGCTCGTCCTGCCACCAGACAGGCTCTCCGGCGGCAAGGGACTTGGGCACATCCAGCAGCCGCTGGTTCCGGCTGCCCCGGAAGCGGAGGGAGATGTCGTGCTCGGCCTGCACAAAGCGGCCGTCCACCAGCACATCCAGCAGGCCCAGCAGCTCGTCGGTGACTTCGCACCGGGCGTGGCAGGGGACCGCCCCAGTCAGCTGCTCCCAGGTGTAGCCGGAGTAGCACCAGACCGTCTTTTTGGGGTAGAGGGCCCTGAAGTTGCGGACAAAGGGAAGAAGCTCCCGCTGGTTCTCCGGCTCCATGGGCTCGCCGCCCAGCAGGGAGATGCCGGCGATATAGTCCGGCTGGCAGGAGGCAAAGACCTCGTTCCGGATGGCCTTATCAAAAGGCTGCCCGTAGCCGAAATCCCATGCCACCTCATTGAAGCAGCCGGGGCAGTGGTGCCGGCAGCCCGAGACAAAGACGCTGGTACGGACGCCGGGGCCGTTGGCGATGTCGTAATACTTAATTGTAGCAAAATTCATGATATATCAAACCTGAAAGCAAGGCACGCTGCTTTGCTTTACAATTTGTTGTGCTTTTTGGAGCTTGCCAAGGGCTCCCCTGCTAGGGGAGCTGGCACGCGAAGCGTGACTGAGAGGTTTACAGGTGCAGCACGCGATCTTTGATCTCCTGCGTCCGGCCCTGGTTCCAGAACTGGGTGCCGATATAACCGCAGGTGCGGCGGGCAACATTCAGCTTGTTCTGGTCACGGTTGCCGCACTTGGGGCACTCCCACACCAGCTTGCCGTCGTCCTCCACGATCTTGATCTCGCCGTCGTAACCGCAGCACTGGCAGTAATCGGACTTGGTGTTCAGCTCGGCGTACATGATGTTGTCGTAGATGAACTGCAGCACGCTCATGACGGCTTCCAGATTATCCTGCATGTTGGGCACTTCCACATAGCTGATAGCACCGCCCGGAGAGAGCTTCTGGAATTCACTCTCAAATTTCAGCTTGGTAAAGGCGTCGATCTGCTCCGAGACGTGGACGTGATAGCTGTTGGTGATATAGTTCTTGTCGGTGATGCCGGGCACGATGCCGAACCGCTTCTGCAGGCACTTGGCGAATTTGTAGGTGGTGGATTCCAGCGGGGTGCCGTAGAGAGAGTAGTCCATATTCTCCGCTTTCTTCCACTCGCTGCACTTGTCGTTCATGTGCTGCATCACGCTCAGGGCAAAGGGTTTGGCACCGGCGTCGGTGTGGCTCTTGCCCGTCATATACTTCACGCACTCATACAGGCCGGCATAGCCAGGCTGATGGTGGAGTAACCGCCATACAGCAGCTTATCGATCTTCTCGCCTTTTTTCAGGCGGGCCAGTGCGCCGTACTGCCACAGGATGGGCGCGGCATCGCTGGGGGTGCCCAGCAGACGCTGGTGGCGGGCCTGCAGTGCACGGTGGCAGAGGGCCAGACGCTCGTCGAAGATCTTCCAGAACTTATCAAAGTTGCCGCCGGAAGAGAGGGCTACATCCACCAGGTTGATGGTGACGACGCCCTGATTGAAGCGGCCATAATATTTGGGCTTGCCCGTCTCGGGATCCACATAGGGGGTCAGGAAGCTGCGGCAGCCCATGCAGGTGTAGCAGTGGCCCTCGCCGTTTTTGTCCACTTTCATCTCCAGCATCTTCTTCTCGGAGATGTAGTCGGGCACCATCCGCTTGGCGGTGCACTTGGCGGCCAGCTCAGTCAGATAGTAATAAGGGGCGCCGGGGCGGATGTTGTCTTCCTCCAGCACATAGATCAGTTTGGGGAACGCGGGAGTGATCCAGACACCGGCCTCGTTCTTGACGCCCTGATACCGCTGGCGGATGGTCTCTTCGATGATGATGGCCAGGTCTGCCTTTTCCTGCGGGTTACGGGCCTCGCCCAGATACATGAAGACGGTGATGAACGGAGCCTGACCGTTGGTGGTCATCAGGGTGACGACCTGATACTGGATGGTCTGGACGCCGCGGTTGATCTCGTTGCGCAGGCGGCGCTCCACGATCTCTTTTTTCCGCTCGGCGGAAACATCCAGGCCCTCCATCTCGGCCTCGACCTCGGCGGCGATCTTCTTGCGGGAAACATCCACGAACGGAGCCAGATGAGTCAGGCTGATACTCTGGCCGCCGTACTGGTTGGAGGCCACCTGTGCAATGATCTGGGTGGCAATGTTGCAGGCGGTGGAAAAGCTGTGAGGCTTTTCAATATAGGTGCCGGAGATGACGGTGCCGTTCTGCAGCATGTCTTCCAGGTTGACCAGGTCGCAGTTGTGCATGTGCTGGGCAAAGTAGTCCGAATCGTGGAAGTGGATCAGGCCCTCCTGATGGGCTTTGACGATCTCCGGGTCCAGCAGCAGGCGGGCGGTCAGGTCCTTGGAGATCTCACCGGCCATGTAGTCGCGCTGGACACTGTTCACGGTGGGGTTCTTGTTGGCGTTCTCCTGCTTGACTTCTTCGTTCTGGCACTCGATCAGGCTCAGAATGCGCTCATCCGTAGTATTGGTCTGGCGCTTGAGGCTCTGTACATAGCGGTAGGTGATATAGTGGCGGGCAATGTCATGGGCACGGATGTCCATCAGCTTGTTCTCCACCATGTCCTGGATCTCCTCCACGCTGACGGCGCGGTTGAGAGCGTGGCACTGGTCGGTCACATCCGATGCGATCTGAGTGATCTGCTCCCGGGTCAGACGGCTTTTGCCGCCCACGGAATCGCTGGCCTTGGTCACTGCCGTGATGATCTTGGTGATATCAAAGGGCACCTCTGCGCCGTTGCGCTTGATGATCTTCATTCATTTTCCTCCTGACGATACAGCCGCAATTTGAGCGGGCGTCCCTTTTGGCAAGAGGCGCCCGCGGAATGCATTGTAGATGTTGATACTATCATATCACTATTTAGTGATATGTCAATGGAAGAACCACTACATTTTGTGTTTTGTAGCATTGAACAAATTTTCGGGAAGATTTTCAGAGCAAAATCTCGGTCAAAGCCTCTTGACAAACCGCACAAGAAAAGTAGGATCTTTCCACAGGGTAATATCCGCTGCCCTCTATACGGTTCCCATATGGGATCCCCTTTATTATATTACCTTATAATAGGGGAGAAAGGAGTCCGGCGGGAGGCAGGGGATACACGGGCGGGAAGATGTCAAACGCCGGTGGAGTTTGATGCAAAAAACTGGGCAAAAGGCCCAAAGAAGAAAAAAGTCAAAAAAACTTGCAAAAAGGGGTTGCCAAATGGCCCGGTGTGTGGTATTATACTTGAGCGCCAAGCGCTGAGGCAAAAGAATGACTTCCAAAGCCTCAGCGAGAAGCCCTTGAAAAGAACCAATAGACGTTAAGAAATCCCAAAGAGATTTGAGAGATTTTGAAACATCCAAGTTCGGAACGTTCAAAAGCTTCTGAAAAAAGAGCTTGACAAAAAATCACTTCTGTGGTAAAATAATCAAGTCGTCAGCCGGTCGGCTGAGGCGCCAACAGGACCTTGAAAATTGAACAATATCAAAAAACTTGTAACGGAACCTATTTTCGTGTTGGAAAAACACGGTAAACAATTCCAAACAAAGTAATTCACACAGGACGCAAGCGATTGCGTGCTGAGCGAAGAGAGATTTAACACTTTTAAGTGATAAATATCATTTATAAAGAGTTTGATCCTGGCTCAGGACGAACGCTGGCGGCGCGCCTAACACATGCAAGTCGAACGAGAGAGAGGGAGCTTGCTTCCTTGATCGAGTG
>NZ_QTVP01000035.1:0-23459 GCF_003460645.1 Faecalibacterium sp. OF04-11AC
ATTTTTTGTCAAGCTCTTTTTTTAGAAGCTTTTGAACTTTCTGAACTTGGATGTTTCAAAATCTCTCAAATCTCTTTGGGATTTCTTAACGTCTATTGGTTCTTTTCAAAGGCTTCCTGCCGAGGCTTTGGAAGTCATTCTTTTGCCTCAGCGCTTGGCGCTCAAGTATAATACCACACACCGGGCCTCTTGTCAACACTTTTCTGCTGCTTTTTTCAAGTTTTTTCTGTTTTCTTCCAAAACAATCGCAAACGGGCAGGTTTCGACCCCTCCGCTTCGGCCACGGCCTCAGCGTCTCCCCTTTGCCAAGGGGAGACGGGCCTTGCAGTTTTCCGGGGAGTGTTATATTATATAATTACATTATATAGGCAAGGAGGCCGCTCACCCATGATTTTGACCGTCAACATTGGCAATACCCATATCACCATCGGCGGATATGAAAAAGACAGCCTGAAATTCTGCGGGCGTCTCCATTCCGACATTGCCTGCACCGCAGATGAATACGCCATCCGGCTGGTGAATCTGCTCTCCCTTTATCATGTCTCTCCCGCCCAGATCGAGGGCGGCATCCTGGGCAGTGTGGTCCCCGCCCTGACAGGGCAGGTGCTGGCCGGGTTGCGGATGCTCTGCAGTGCCCGCATCCTGACCGTCGGGCCCGGGCTGAAAAGCGGCATCAAGCTGCGGCTGGACAACCCTGCCCAGCTGGGTGCAGAGCTTCTCTGCGGCGTGGTCGCTGCCCTTGCGGAATGCCCCGGCCCGCTGGCCGTCATCTCAGCCGACACCGCCATCTCCATCATGGGCGTCAACGCCAAGCAGGAGCTGGTGGGCGGTGCCATCCTGCCCGGGCCGCAGCTCTCTCTGGCCTCTCTGGTGCAGAAGACCGCCCAGCTGCCCCAAATCGATCTCTCGGCCCCGGCTCCCGCCTCTGTTCTGGGCAAAAACACAGCCTCCTGTCTCCAGAATGGCTTTGTACTGGGCACCGCCGGGCTGTTGGACGGCCTGGCCGACCGCTTCCGCGCCGAGCTCGGCCCCGAGGCGAAATTCTATGCTACCGGCAGTCTGCCCCGCTCCATCCGGGAGGCCTGCCGCACCCCCATCCATTACCGGGAAACTCTCATCACCGACGGCCTGTACCAGATCTGGCTGCGGAACCGGAAAGGCTGAAACTTGCCGAACGGTTTTGTTTGCATTTTTCCGCGGCATGTGCTATACTATATTGCACTGGCAGATGTCAGTGCATTGTGCGATCGTAGCTCAGCTGGATAGAGCGTTCGGCTCCGACCCGGAAGGCCAGAGGTTCGAATCCTCCCGGTCGCACCAAATCCCCCGGAACAGAAATGTTCCGGGGGATTTTTGTTTCTGCCAAGAATCCCAAAATCATCTTGCAAAAGTCGGATCCTGCCTTATAATAGAGGTTGCCCCGGTGTGCGCGGGCAAAGCTTTGGGTTTAGGAAAATAGGAATTAAGAAGCTATGAAATCGAATACCAAAACGCTGACGGAGGGCCCTCTGGCCAAACAGATCCTCCTGGTCAGCCTGCCGCTGGCCCTCTCCAACCTGCTGCAGGTGCTGTTCAACATGTCCGACGTGGCGGTCGTAGGCCGCTTCGCGGGCTCCACGGCACTGGGCGCGGTGGGTTCCACCAGTATCTTTGTTACCCTGTTCACAGGCTTTCTCATTGGCCTGAGCAACGGCATCAATGTGCTGGTGGCCCGGTTCTACGGTGCCAGGCACCCGAACGATGTCCACAAGACCGTTCACTCCGCCCTCATCGTCAGCATCATTGCAGGCGTGGTCCTGCTGCAGGTGGGCCTGCTGGGCTCCCCCGCTCTGCTCCGGCTGCTGAACACCAAGGAAGACCTGCTTCCCGGTGCCATCCTCTATCTGCGGGTGTATTTCCTGGGAATGCCCGCCCTGGCGCTGTTCAACTTTGGCAATGCCATTTTCAGTGCCATTGGCGAGACAAAAAAGCCTCTGATCTATTTGAGCACCGCCGGTGTACTGAACATCCTGCTCAACCTGTTCTTCGTCATCGTCTGCCAGTTGAACGTGGTCGGTGTGGCGCTGGCCTCGGCCATTTCCCAGTGCGTTTCCGCCGCGCTCATCCTCCACGCGCTGACAAAAGTAGAGGACTGCTATGCGCTGGATTTCAAAGCCGTCAAGCTGGACCCCGCCATGACCAAGAGCATCCTGCGCTGGGCCTGCCCGCCGGGTTCCAGAACGCCATCTTTGCCATCGCCAACCTCTTCATTCAGGCAGGCGTCAACTCGTTTGACTCCCTCATGGTCAAGGGCAACTCTGCCGCCGCCAATGCCGACGGCATGATCTACGACGCCATGGCCGCGTTCTACATGGCCTGCGCCAGCTTCATGAGCCAGAACTACGGTGCCGGCAAACCCGACCGCGTGCGGAAGAGCTACTTCATCGCGCTGGCCTACTCGTTCGGCGTGGGTCTGGTGCTTGGCGGCAGCCTGTTCCTGTTTGGCCGGGAGTTCCTGGCCCTCTTCACCACGGAAGCCGCTGTGATCGACGCCGGGATGAAGCGTGTGCAGGTAATGGGTCTGGCTTACTGCATCTCCGCCTTTATGGACTGCACGATCGCCGCCTCCCGCGGCCTGGGCAAGACCGTTGTACCCACCGTTATCGTCATCATGGGTTCCTGCGTGTTCCGGGTGATCTGGGTGTACTCCATCTTCGCTCACTTCCACACCATTCCCTCGCTCTACCTGCTCTACCCCTGCTCCTGGGCACTGACGGCCATTGCCGAGATCATCTACTTCGTCCACTGCTACCGCGATTCCATGAAACTCTTCCACGAGCCTGTCACCGTGCAGGCCTGACCCCGATAAGACACCAAAAGGCAGATGCCGCATGTTCTGTGCAGCATCTGCCTTTTTCTTATCCTGCTTTCTCCTGCTTTTAAACTTTGACCTCTCCGGCCAGCACCCGCTTATAGTCCTCATAGTTGCGGGCCAGCAGGGCGGGCGTATCCAGCCCGTAGGGGCATTTTGCCTTGCACTGGTTGCAGTGCAGGCAGCCCTCGATCTTTTTCATCTTGGCCTGTCCTGCCGGGCTGAGATGCTCTGCCGAGGGCGAACGCCGCAGCAGCAGGGACATGCGGGCGCAGTTGTTGATCTCAATGCCCGCCGGGCAGGGCATACAATAGCCGCAGCCACGGCAGAACTCGCCGCAGAGCTCGGCACGGTCGTGGTCGATGACGGCTTTCAATTCCTCGTTCATCCGGGGCGGGTTGTCGATGTAGGAAAGGAACTCATCCAGCTCTTTCTCTCGCTGGACGCCCCAGATGGGCAGCACGCCGTCGTACTGTGCCTCAAAAGCATAGGCTGCCGCGCTGTTGGTGATGAGGCCGCCGGAGAGGCCTTTCATGGCAATAAAGCCCATCTCATGCTCCTTGCAGGCGTTGACGAGCTCCAGCTCCTGCTCGCCGGAGATATAGCTGAACGGGAACTGCAGCGTCTCGTACAGGCCGCTCTCAATGGCCTCGCGCGCCACTGAGAGACGGTGGTTGGTGATCCCGATGTGGCGGATCATCCCTTTTTCCTTGGCCTCCAGCGCCGCCTCGTACAGGCCGGAGCCGTCGCCGGGCTTGGGGCAGAACGCCGGGTTGTGGAACTGGTACAGGTCCACATAATCCGTCCGCAGGTTGGTCAGGGAGGTGTGCAGGTCTTTCCAGAAGTCTTCCGCATTCTGTGCCGCCGTCTTGGTGGCAATGTACACCTCGCTGCGGATGCCGTCGAATGCCTCGCCCAGCTTGACCTCGCTGTCGGTGTAGGCCCGGGCTGTATCAAAGAAGCGGATGCCTGCCTTGTAGGCCTTGCGGGCCAGTGCCACCGCATCCTCCTGGGAAATGCGCTGGATGGGCAGCGCGCCAAAGCCGTTTTTGTTCACCGTAATGCCGGTGCGGCCCAAAGTGACCATGTCCATATACGGAAACCTCCTGTTTCGCAAAATACTCTCTGGGTTTATTATAAAACGACGTTCTTTCCGGCGCAAGATGCAAAAGCCGCCCACCGAAAAGTTCCGGTGAGCGGCTTCGTTCTTTTTGTTTACTGATAATCGTGGTTGAGGAACATCGCCTTGATCTGGACGATCTCGTCGTATTCCTCCTGCTCCACCTGCACGTCAGCGTTGACCTCCCGCAGGCGGTTCTTCACGGCTTCCAGCGCCTCGGGCACGGTGACGGCACGGCCCTCCTCCACGGCGTCCATCATCTGCTTGAGGACGACAGGGTGGGCATACTGGCCGGGCACCGGGAACGTGCCATGCGGGTAAGGCTTGAGGTAATCCGCCATGGCCGCTTCCGCTTTCTCCGCCCGCTTCATGATGGCGCTGTTGTTGTTCCGGGCAGTGGGCATCATGTTGTAGCTGGAGAAGAGGAAGATGGCCGCAAAGCCAAACAGGGCAAAGTAAATGCCGTAGTTGCCGCTGTGGGTCAGGAGCGAGTGGATGCCGTAAGCCGCCGCCACCACGCCGAACAGGCTGATGATGAGGGCCACATACTTATACACCGGCTTGCTCTTGAGCTGGGCACGCTTCCGGCGCTCGGCCGCGCTGAGCTCTTCGGCGATCTCGGGCTTTGCCTCCAGGTACTCTTTGGCCTTTTTCAGCACGGTCAGGCTGTGCTGGGCATCCTTGGAGAGCTCCGGCAGTTTGCGGGCGGCCTTTTCGGCCTCCTTTTTCTCCAGCACCTGCTCACCGGCCGCGCTCAGCAGCTTGATCTGCGGCTGCTCCTTGGCCAGCAGAGCCAGCAGGGCGTCCACATCCCGCTCGTCCTTGAAGTTGCACTGCTTCTGCTTGCCGCCGTCGTACTCGACAACAAGGTACGCCATAGAGGCGAACATTCCCTTGCCGGTAAAACCACCCGAGCTCATGGCTACCCGCTTGAACACGCGGGTGATGCTGCCATAGGGCAGGTAGTAGCGGCGGTCAATGTAAAAGCTGTTGAGGTAGAGCGCCTTTTTGCCGACGCCGCAGGGGCCGATTTTCCGGCAGGCCTTTTTATCCTCCTCCAGCTCGTGTGCGTCCAGACGGGCCAGACCCAGTTGTGCAGGTTTGAAGATCATACCGATTCCCTTCTTTGCTTTTGTTTTCCCCATTTTCCCACTGCGGGGGATAAATTGCAAGCTTTTTTGAACAAAAAGGCCGACCGCTGGGGTCAGCGGTCGGCCTTTGCCTTAACGAAGAAGTGCCGCCTGGGGAATGGGTTATGCGGTCTTCTTAGCAGTGTGCTTCTTAGTTGCATGCAGGAAGATGGCCAGCATTGCAATTGCGAAGATGACGCCGATGGGGTAAGCCACTGCAGTGTTGTAGATGGTTGCGCCCTCAGCCGTCTTGGAGTTCAGCAGGCTGCCCAGGCACTCGGGAGCCAGGATGAAGTAGGTGCTGGAAACAGCGCTCATAAAGGTTGCGGGCACTGCGGTGATCCAGTAGTTCTTCTTCTCCTGGAACAGGTACATGGAAGCTGCCCACAGGACGATCATAGCCAGGGTCTGGTTGGTCCAGCTGAAGTAACGCCAGATCACGGTGTAGTTGATGAAGCCCATTGCATTGCCGATGCCCAGGAAAGCGCCGACACCCAGAACGGGGACGCAGAGCTTCAGGCGGTTTGCGTAGCTGTCCTGATCGATCTTGAACCAGTCGGCCAGGGTCAGACGAGCGGAACGGAACGCGGTATCACCAGAGGTGATGGGGCAGATGACAACGCCGATCATTGCCAGTGCAATGCCGACGCCGCCCATGGTCTTGGAGCAGACGTCGTAGATGGCGGCGGACTGGCCCTCAGCCAGAGCAGCTGCCAGACCGGTGTTCAGGCCGCCGGTGATCTCGTACAGAGAGCAGCCAGCTGCGGCCCAAATCAGAGCAATGATACCCTCGCAGACCATTGCGCCGTAGAAGACGAAGTGGCCCTGCTTCTCACTCTTCATGCAGCGAGCCATCAGAGGCGACTGAGTGGAGTGGAAACCGGAGATAGCGCCGCATGCCACAGTGATGAACATGAAGCTCCAGATGGGGGTGCCCGACGGATGCATGGAACCAAAGTGATCCCAGATCTCGGGGATGGTGTATGCGGGGTTGGTGAAGATGCCGAAGATGACGCCGACTGCCATGATGATCAGGCAGATACCGAAGATGGGGTAGATCTTGCCGATGATGGCATCAATGGAGATAAAGGTTGCGATGAAGTAGTAGACCAGGATGATGATCAGCCAGAACAGGGTGGTGGTCAGCATACCAGACATGCCGCTGTTCTTGCACAGGGTCACGATCAGGCCTGCGGGGCCGACTGCGAACACGGTACCGACCATGATCAGCAGCACGACGGAGAAGACACGCATGATGTTCTGCATCACAGGGCCAAGGTACTTACCAGTGATCTCTGCGATGGAGCCACCGTCATTACGCTCGCTCATCATGCCAGAGAAGTAATCGTGGACGCCACCTGCAAAGATGGTGCCAAAGGTGATCCACAGGAACACCACAGGGCCCCACAGAGCGCCCTGCAGAGCACCGAAGATCGGGCCCAGGCCAGCGATGTTCAGCAGCTGGACGAGGAACAGCTTCCACTGCGGCATCACGACGTAGTCAACGCCATCGTTGATGCGGACAGCAGGAGTTTCACGGTCGTCCGGTCCGAACGTGTTGTCAACGATCTTGCCATAAACAAAATAGCCAATGATCAGGATCGCCAGACAGAGTAAGAAACTAATCATACCAGAAACCTCCTTTTAGATTCCCGTCCGGCAGGCCCCATTCCACCCGCCGTCGGGATCAATCTCTGGCTTCATGTTAACACATTTTTCATAATGCGGATAATATCTATCTGGTATAACCGCTATATCAAAAAATATATAGCGTTTCATCGTCTTTTGGTGGAATCATCTCGTTTTTGACGTTTTCTCGTTCAAAAGTTGTTCATAATTTTCCACTGCTTTTTTCCGGGAATGCATCAGATCTTTGCTGCCAAAAATTTCAGCACATTTTTGTACAGATTGCTCAACGTTTTAAATTTCCGTTGTTCTATCGCCAATTTTTCAGAGTTTTTTCACTTTACAGTCTGGGCCGCCTCCTTGTGAAGCAGCTCAATAAAGGCCCGTTCCTCCGGGCGGAGAGCACTTTTGTCCGGGTAAACCATCACATCCCGCATCTTCTGGTGCTGGGCCGGGCACTTTTTGAGCACCAGATGGAACTGCTCCAGTGCCCGCCGGGGCATGGGCGAAGCCCACATATAGGCCGTAGGCATCCGCTGCAGGATCGAGAACTGGCTGCACCGCTCATACACATGCACCCGGCGGCGGTCATTGACATGCCAGCGGATGCCGTCGCCGCCGTCCTCGCCGGGCAGCTGGAAATCATCGTGGAGGATCTCCACATACTGGTTCAACTCCGAAAGGTCGTGGATCTCCCGGCTGGCCAGCGGGCCGTCCTGATTGGTGAGCAGGTAGTACTCAAAATCCATGATGGGCTCCATCTTGAGCCCGCGGCGGGTGCAGTAATAATTGTAATGGTCCGCGTCCTCAATGGCATACCGCAGCAGCGCCAGGTGATACCCCCGGCGCAGCACAAAATCCAGCGCCTCCATGGAACCGCCCTCCCGGATATGGATGCGCAGCTGCTCCACCCCGGCTGCCCGTTCCAGGAGATCCACCGCGGCATAGGACGCATAGGTGGCATGGGGGATCATGACTCGCAGCTCGGTACAGCGCTTCTGCTCCTCCTGCACGCCCTGGTCCAGGCGGTCCACCTCTTCCAGGATACGGGCGGCCTGCTCAATGAAATGCCGCCCCTGCTCCGTGGGGATCATACCGGTAGACGAGCGCTCAAAAATGCGCAGGTGATATTCTTCTTCCAGATTTTTCAGCGCCTTGCTCACATTGGGCTGGGCCGCGTACAGCTGCTTGGCAGCAGCGCTCACCGAGCCCCACTTCATGATGGCTACCAGATATCGCAGTTCGGTAATGTTCACGCTTTCCTCTCCTTGGCCCTTGGCAATAAAATTTGGTTTTATTGTACCAGCCGCCGCAACGCTCTGTCAAGGAAAAGCAATTGACGCCCCTCCCGCTCCGCTTTATAATAGGGTATAAAAAGGAGGGAGCCGCCATGGAAACTTACCGCGTCCTGCGGATCGAGGAGCAGCTGTACGGCTGCGAGGAGCTGCCCGAGGGCCAGCCTGTCCTCTGTGACGTTCTGCTGGAAAACGCCGCCGGGGAACGCCGGGTCCTCCCCTACCCGGATGCAGAGCTCACGGCCCTTGACATCAACGAGGGCGATACCATCGCCCTGACCGACCATAAACTCAGCAAAGTGAAGTAAAACAGCAAGGAGTTTTTATGCACTGTGTCTATTTTGCCCGCCACGGCGAGACCGTCTGGAACGTTGAAAATAAGATCTGCGGCATGACCGACAGCCCCCTGACCGAAAAAGGCCGGGCACAGGCCGCTCAGCTGGGCGAAGCCGTCAAAAACAGCGGCATCGTCCTTGACGAAATTTTGTACTCTCCCCTCTCCCGCGCCGCGGATACCGCACTGGCCGTGGCGGCTGTCACCGGCCTGCCCGCGCGGGTGGAGCCCCGCCTGCGGGAACAGTGTTTCGGCCGCTTTGAGGGCACCTCGCCCCGCAACAGCCCGGAGTTCACCGCCGCCAAAATGCAGTTTGCCGACCGCTACACCGACGGCGAAAGTATGCTTCAGCTGGCCCAGCGCATCTACAACCTGCTGGACGAGCTCAAACAGGACGACAAGACCTATCTTCTTGTGGCCCACAACGGGATCGCCCGGGTGGTGGAGTCCTATTTCCACAACATGACCAACGCGGAGTACGCGGCGTTCGGCATCAAGAATTGTGAGCTGCGGAAGTTTGATTTTGACGCGTAACAAGAAAGAAGCGAAAGAGGTTTCCCAATGGGAGCCTCTTTCGCTTTTTTCTCAGACGTTCCGGTAATGGAACACTTTATCTTTGGTGATGAACATATACACCGTGACCGCCAGTGCGGCCAGCTCTGCCGCTGTAACAGCAAGCCAGACGCCCTCGATCCTGAGCACCATGGGCAGCAGGATGACTGCCGCCAGCTGGAAGAGCATGGTGCGGAGGAACGAGATCAGCGCACTGGTCACGCCGTCGCCCAGGGCCGTGAAGAACGAAGAGCCGTAGACGTTGAAGCCCATGATGAGGAAACTCAGGCCATACACGCGGAAGGCATGGCTGGTCAGCTCCAGCAGCTCTGCATCATAGCCCACAAAGATCTTTGCCACATAGGGGATGATGAGCATGGACACTGCCGTCATGATGACCGCTACCACGCCGATGAGCCGCAGACTCTTGGTATAGAGATTATGCACCTCGGCATGATTCCGGGCACCGTAGTGGTAGCTGACGATGGGAGCGCTGCCCACGGCATAGCCCACGAAGACCGCCACAAACAGGAACGCCGCGTACATGATGACGCCATAAGCCGCCACACCGTTCTCGCCTGCAAAGCGGAGGAGCTGGTAGTTGTAGAGGATGTTGACCAGTGACATGGAAAGATTGGTCATCAGCTCGGAGGAGCCGTTGATGCAGGCCGCTTTGAGCACGCTGCCGTGGAATTCCGTTTTGCCCAGATGCAGGCGGCTGGTGGTCTTATGGTCCAGGAAATAGAACACCGGCAGCACGCCGCCCACGATCTGGCTGATGAACGTTGCAACGGCAGCGCCCTCCACGCCCCAGCGGAGCCAGCCCACCAGCACGACGTCCAGCACCATGTTGGTGCAGCCTGCACCCACCGTGAACCAGAACCCCAGTGTCGGTTTTTCCGCCGTGACAAAGAAACTCTGGAACATGTTCTGTAAAATAAAGGTGGGCACGCTGACCATCAGCACCCGGCCATACCGGACGGCGAAATCCAGCATCTCGCCCTTGGCACCCATCAGGATCGCCACCGGGCGGAGGATGAACAGGCCCAGCACCGAGAGCACCACGCCAGCAAGGAACGCCGCCAGGACAAACAGACTGAAATAGCGGTTCGCCTTGTCCTCGTCCCCCTCGCCCAGGGTGATGCCCACAATGGCGCTGCCGCCGGTGCCCAGCATAAAGCCCACCGTGCCAATGAGCATGGGCAGCGGCATGATCAGGTTGACCGCTGCAAAGGCTGTTTTGCCCACAAAGTTGGAGACACACAGACCGTCCACGATACCATAAATGGACGTGAACAGCATGGTACCGATGCAGGGCAGCACAAAGCGCAGCAGGCGCGAATAATTGAAGTGATCGGATAATTGGATCGTTTGCTTTGCCATGAAATCTCCTTTTCCTGGTAGATACAAAAAAATGCAAAAAGGCCGGACAAGACCAGCAGCACGATGCCTGCCCTCCTCTGCTGTGTGGCTACGGCCAACACAGCCTCCGGGCAGACACTCGCTGCGGCATCTTATCCGGCCTTTCCATTACGTTGAAACAGCCCTCCGATGAGCAGAAAAGAGTATAACAAAGTTCATTTTTATTGTCAAGCTTGTTTTTTTCGTTTGTACGGCAAAAAAGCGTCTTTTCCGCTCCAAAAGCAGGTTGCAATCCGCCGTTCTCGTGTTATACTAAAGAGAAATCACTTTGTTATGGAATGCTTTTGACGTCCCCTGTACCCCACATTCTCACAGGCATTCAACATAAGCGGTGTAAGCGAGGTCAAGAGTATGAACACCCAACACAAACCCACATATATCAGCTTATTCAGCAGTGCCGGTGTCGGCTGTTATGGCTTCAAGATGGCTGGCTTTGACTGCATTGCCACCAACGAGCTGCTGGAACGGCGGCTCAACATCCAGCGCTATAATCAGAAATGCAAATACCCCGGCGGTTACATCTGCGGTGACATCACGCAGGAACAGACCAAAAAGCTCCTGTACGATCAGCTGGAGCTCTGGAAAGCCAAAGAGCACCTTTCCCGCGTGGATGTCGTCATTGCCACGCCGCCCTGCCAGGGCATGTCCATTGCCAACCAGAAAAAGACCGATACGGAAATCGTCCGGAATTCTCTTGTTGTTGAATCCATCAAGATCATTCAAAAGATCAACCCGCGCTTCTTTGTATTTGAAAACGTCCCTGCATTCATGAAAACAATCTGCACCGATCTCGACGGCACCAATAAATCCATTGCCGATGCCATTGAGCGCAGCCTGGGGCAGGAGTATTCCTATGCTGCCCGGATCATCAATTTTAAAAACTACGGGGCCTGCTCCAGCCGCCAGCGGACTGTCGTGATCGGCGTTTCTAAGGATTATGCCGATTGTATCTCCCCGCTGGAACTTTATCCGGATCTTCTTCCTGAACGGACTCTTCGGGAAGTGATCGGCGATATGCGCCCGCTTAAAACATTCGGTGAGATCGACCCCACCGATATTTACCATGCGTTCCGCATTTACCCGGAACATATGCGCGCCTGGATCGCGGATTTAAAAGAGGGACAGTCGGCGTTTGAAAACCCAGATGACAACAAAAAGCCACACCAGATCATCAACGGCGAAATCGTCATCAACAAGCAAAAGAACCACGACAAATATAAGCGCCAGTACTGGGACAAAGTCGGTCCTTGTATTCACACCCGCAACGACCTTCTTGCCAGCCAGAACACCATCCACCCCAGCGATGACCGCGTGTTCAGCATCCGCGAGATCATGCGGATGATGACGGTCCCGGATTCCTTTCGATGGGTGGATTCCGACCTTGATACACTGAATAAATTGCCTGAAAAAGAAAAGCGTGCTTTTTTAAAGAAAGAGGAGACCAAGATTCGGCAATCTCTGGGCGAGGCCGTTCCTACCGCCATTTTTCACTCCATTGCAGAAAAGATCGCGGATGCCCTGGCACACCCGCCGCTCCCGACACTTGAGATCAACAAGATCATCGCGGCCAATCGCCTGTCCGATGCTGAGGCCCTGAAAGAGTTCCTCACGGAAAATCCTCTGGACCTGGCTTTCTCTACCCTGAGCCGAATCGCAGAGCTTTCCAACACCAACCGGACGGAGACCGCCGCTTTTTTTACCAGCAAGACCCTCATTACCGAAATGATGAAGACTCTCCCCGTCTCCGAGCAGGAAACCGTCCGGATCCTGGAGCCTTCCGTCGGAGTTGGAAATTTTATCCCGTTCATCCTCAAAAAATTTGAGGGGAAGAACCTCCAGCTGGATATCGTGGATATCGACTCAGCCAGCCTGGAGCTGGCGAAAATCCTCTTACAAAAGTATCACGTTCCCGACACTTGCACCATCCGTTACATCAACGATGACTTTCTCCTTCATGATTTCCCGGACCGGTACGACTATGTGATTGGGAACCCTCCCTTTTTTAAATTAAAAGCCAGTGATCCCCGCCTCCCGCTCTACCGTCTGGAAGCAAAAAACAAGAACACCAGCAACATCTGCTCGTTTTTTCTGGAAAAATCGCTCCGCCTTGCCAAATACGTTGCGCTGGTTTTCCCCAAGTTCCTCCTCAACACGCCGGAGTTTTCCACCACCCGTGCAGAGCTGGCGCAAAAATCGGTGGATGCCATTCTGGACTTTGGCGAAAAGGGCTTCCCGGGCATTCTGGTGGAGACCATTGCCATTTTCATCAACAATCTAGCGGCCCCGGCCAACACCAAAGTTTTTTCGCTCACGCACCGGCTCCATCTCACCCAGCCACAGGCGTACATTTTTGACCCGGAGCTTCCCTACTGGATCATTTACCGGAACCAACTGTTTGACTCTGTTTGCCGAAAGCTGGATTTTGATGTTTTTGAAGTGTTCCGGGACCGCCAGCTCACCAATAAGCTCCTTTCTTCTTCCGGTGAGCTTCGGGTGCTGAAATCCCGCAACCTGAGCGATGACGGAAAAGCGATTCTGGACATTCCCGGATACGATTCCTACATTTCTTACGCTGCGGCTAAGCCCCTTTCCGTCTTCCAGTATCTCGATGCGCCCAATGTTTATCTTACCCCGAACATGACCTACAAACCGCGCATGATGAAAAAGCCTCCCCACTGTGTGGTGAACGGCTCCCTTGCCATCCTGATCCCCAAAGGCGGCATTGTCCCCACGGAAAAGCAGCTCTCGTACTTTTCCTCGGAAGAGTACCGGGCATTCTATCAGATCGCGCGGAACTTCCAGACGCGTTCTCTGAACGTGGACGCCTGCTCGGTGTTTTTCTACGGCCTGCTGCGGGACGAGGCAAAACCCGCGCCCGAAAAATTTGACACCTCCGTTCAACTTTCCTTTTTATGATCGTGTAAAGTGAGGGATGTATGATGCTGACCCAACAGTCGATCCGTGATTTTCTGGCACAGTCCGACTGTTGCGTCTGAAACCTTTGTTTTTCGATGTCTTTACGAGCATTATAATATAAACCATATAAGGAGGATGTTTATGATTGCCTTAGACTATCGCACCTTGAATCCCCGTTGGGGATATAGCGGCTTACATTTCAATTCTTGGGAAAGTTATTCATTCACCCTTGGGTATCTTTCAAACCCTGCACATCATCGGCATCTCTCTACTATTGGACAAGGAATCATTTCAATCCACGTCGAGCCTAATCACGAGCAAGACGCATGGGCCTACGAAGGTCGTATTCGTTATTACGGCACCTTACAAAGCTTGGAGCAGCACTTCCAAGACCTGAATGCCTGCTCCAGTGCTGGGAACAATGGTATCACACGCCGAATCAACTCAAATGGTTATATCACCTCTCTTGTTCAGGATTATCACTTTGTCATCTCGGGAGCTTCCGTGCACAATGTTCAGCGTCTTGTACCTCCTACTCCTGTGGACAGTATTATGGCAATTTTGTACCATCATCTCCTCTCTTCCGTGCAGTTATCCTCCGATGAAACGTCCAACTGCATGGCTGCTTTCCAGCGCGGTTATAATCTCATCATTTCCTGACGCGCAAATCTCATAGCGCAAAAAAGAGCACGCATTTGCGTGCTCTTTTTGCTGTGTTCCTTTCTTCTGTTTCACATCCCAGGCCGCCAGCCCGTGCAGTAGCGGGCGTAATCGCGGTCGGCCTGTTTGACGTAGAGCACCAGCTCCTCTTTGCCCTCCTTGTTGGTCCGCTCGCGGACCTTGGTGGGCAGGTTCTGGCGGTGGAGCAGCTCGATCTCGTCGTTCAGCTCCTCTTCGGTCTCAAATACATCCAGCTCTGTCCAGTGGGTGGCAAAGAGCCAGAATTTTGCCAGCGTCTCATTCATCTTCGTTCTCCTTTTGGGCCTCTTCGGCCTCCGGCGCGGGCGGCGTCAGCCGGTAAAACGGCGCGATGGCGTTGGCGTCGCCATGGCGCACAATGGAATAGGTAATGTCGCAATAAGGCTGGATGGCCGTGCTCTTCTCCACCGTGGAGATGAGCAGCACCTGCAATTGCAGGCGGCGGAACAGCTCCATCATGGGGCGGATGCGGTCGCTGGTCATCTTGCTGAATGCCTCGTCCAGCAGCACCAGCCGGATGCTGTTCTCGCTCTTCTGGTAAATTTGCAGCAGGCTGGCGCAGATAGCCACATAGAACGGGGCCTGGTTCTCGCCGCCGGAGGAATCTCGGCTGACACGGGAGAGATAGGCCTGCTGGCCGGACACTGTGTTGGTAACTTTGATGTCGTAATCCAGATAGGTGCGGTAATCCACATAGTCCGAGAGGGTGACGCCCTCGGGGCGGCGGCCCTCCTGCCGGGCGCGGGTATTCTCGTCCACATCGGCCATGATCTTTTCCATCAGCTCGTCCACCTGACGCTCGTAAACGGGGTCGGCGGTGGCGGCGATGTTGTCCAGCGAATCGGAATCGGTCATCTGCTGGTTGCCTTTGTCCACAATGACCTGATAGAACGCCGCCAGCTGGGGGTCCCGGCTGGGTTCCAGCTCAAAGCGGTAGACTTCTTCGCCGTAGGTCAGCTGCTCCATCACCTTGTTCAGCTCCCGGAACTGCCGCCGGGCGTTGAAGATATCGTCTTTCATCCGGAAGAGGATGTCCTTGCGGAAGCGGTCCTTGCAGTCTTTCTGGGCCTGCTCGAGGCGGGCGGCGTACCGCTCCAGGTCAATGCGGACCAAGCTCTCGTACTGGGCACGGTACTGCTCTACCCCCGCAAGGCCCAGCGGATAATCGCAGACGTACCGCTCGTTGTAGGCTTTCTGGGCAGGCTCCAGCGTCCCGGTCAGGTAGAGCTGCAACGCCTCGTCCAGCTTGGTCTGGGCCTTTTCGGCGGCCTGTGCCACGGCACGGTCGGGCTTTGCCTTGTCCGGGCCGGAGAGGGCCGCCCAGCGCTCCCGGGCCAGCGGCTCCAGCAGCGGATACTTTGCAAAGAATGCATTGGCGGCATCGGCGCTGGTCTGCGCTGTCTCCACCGCTTTTTTCCGCTCGGCTTCGCAGGAGGCCAGCTGCTTCTGGCAGACGCGGATGTCCCCGCCCACCTGCTCCACGGCAGCGCGGGCAGCGTCCCAGGCTTTCTCCCGGGCTTCTTCCTCTTTGTAGAGCTGCTGGAGCATGGGGTTCTCCCGGCAGTCGGCCAGCTGCTGCTCCTGCGCCGTGTAGGCCTGCCGGGCGGCGGTCAGGGCCGCGCGGCTGTCCCACAAAGCGCCAAGCTCCTCCAGCGTCTTGCCCCGCAGGGCGTTCTGGTACTGGTCATAGGCCACTTTCAGGGTCTTTTCGGTCTGCTCGGCGGTGCGGCGGCGCTCGGCCAGTGCCTCCAGCTCGGCGGTCAGGGCCTCGGCGCGGGTGCGGCGGGCATCCAGACCAATATACCGCTGGGGCGTGCGGAGACGTTCCAGCCGGAACGGGTGGTGGCGGAGCAGATCACGGGTAGCGCTGTCCGGGTACTGTTCCAGCGTATCCGGTGTGTCACAGCAGACGATGCGGCCCAGAATGGTCTCCGCGTACTGGGCGGCCAGCGGGTTTTCACTGGTGACCTGCGCGGCCAGACTGTCCGGGGCGATCTTGTCCGTCCGGCGGTTGGCCTTGCGGATGCCCGGGGTATCCAGCAGGCTGATGGGCCCAACTTTCTCTTTCAGGGCCACAAAGGCACTCTTGGCCGCCGCATAGTGGGCAGGCGGGACCAGGATATCAAAGCGGCGGTCGCCCAGGCAGGCTTCCACGCAGTCCTGCCAGCTCTCGTCCTCCACGGCCAGCAGCTCACAGAAAATTTTGGCGTCCGGCGTCATGCCACGGCTCTGCAGCTCGGCGTTGACGGCGTCCCGCACTTTTGTGGCGGCGTCGCCGTGGGGGTAGACCCACTTGCCGCCCGAGACCGCGTCCAGTTCCGCCCGTTTGGCGCCCTGCTCCCGGAGCAGGTCTGCAACCGCCTGCCGGGCCGCGAAATATTGCTCTTCCAGCGGTTTTTCCACGCCGGAAAGGGCTTCGGTCAGGCCGGGGAGCGTCTCCGCGCGGAGGGCCTCCGGCCAGAGATCTTTTTCCACGGCAAAGCCGCTGCGGGCCAGGCTCTGCAGCAGGGCTGTGACTTTGTTTGCCGCGGCTTCGGCCCCGGCAGCACGGCGGGCGGCAGCGTCCAGCGCGCTCTTTTTCCGGGCCAGCTCCTCGGTCATGGCGTCGAGAGCGGCACCCTCTCCGCTGGCAGAGGCCGCACTGTGGGCGGCCAGATAGGCCCGGCGGGCTTCGGCCTCGGCGTTTTTCTCCGCCTCATACTGGGCGTTCAGGGTTTCCAGCTGGCGGTTTCCGGCCTCCAGATGGCCCTGCCAGGTGGCATCTTCCCCGGCATCGGCAGCGGCACGGGCCAGCAGGGCCGCGCCCCGGTTCACAAGGGCGGCGGTCTCTTTTTCGGCGGCTTCCCGGCCATCGTTCACGATGGTCTCCAGCGCGGCGGCACGGGTCTGGGCTTCGGCCAGCACCGCGTGGAGGTTTTCCAGCTCCACACGGTCGCCTGCAGGGCATCCAGGTCTAATTCCGGCTGGGGCAGGATGTACTGATACAGGAATTCCCGGAAGTTGGGGATCTCGTCCATGCTGGTGCCCATCTGGAACACTTCATTGAACTTTTTGCCCAGCGGGCTGGACGCCCGGCCAATGCCCAGCGCCCGGCAGATGCGGTCCCGGGCCTCGCTGGGGCTGCGGGTATAGGAAAGCCGCCCCGTGGCGGGCTTGAAGTCTTCTTTGGCGCTGGGAGCCCCGGTGCGTGGGTCGATAAACGGCAGCTGCTCCAGCGTGCAGCCATCCTCCGAGAGGTACCAGGTCTGGTCGCCGGGGTGCAGCTCCTGCATGGGGCCCTCCGACTCCACCCGGACGGCGATGACAAAGGGCACCCGCTTGGCGGTGTCCCAGAATTCCGCGCCGATGTAGGCCACGGTGCGGCCCGGGCGGCGGTAAGCATTCTCACCGCGCTGCTTGGCGTGGACGGAGCCCTGCAGGGTGCGGCCGCTCTTTTTATTGCCCAGGGCATTGAAATTGCGGTTGGTGGTCAGGCAGTAGCGGATGGCGTCCAGAATGGTGGTCTTGCCCACGGCGTTGACGCCGATCATATAGGTCAGGCGGGCGCAATCGAACGTCACGTTCTCAAAATTGTGCCAGTTGATGAGTTTCAGGCGTTTTATTCGATCATTCTTCCACCTCCGCAGCGCCGTCCCCGTCAGGGCGTTCGTACAAAGCCAGCTCGCTCCGGGTGCGGCTGCTCTCGGCGGCGGCATCGGCCAGGTCGGCATCCGGCAGGGCCAGCAGCACCGTCGGGAAGACCTCGATCCGGCTGTCCAGCCCGCTGAGGCGGCCCACCGGCCGGGCCAGATTGTAGCGGCGCAGGGTACGCAGCAGCCGCTCCAGGGTGGGCTGGTCCAGGCGGCGAGGCAGGTTCATCTTCTGCAGCTCTGCCTGCACCTCTTCCACCGTCACCAGCACCTGATTGGCACTGGCGGAAAGGCTCTCCCGCTTTTGCAGATAAAGCAGCCGCAGCACCAGCAGCAGGATGCTCTCGTATTTCAGCAGCCGGGCCTGGCTGCCCTCATGCTCGTTGACAAGGGCCGCCGCCTGCAGCGGGGCCGGATAGAGGAGCACCACATAGCCCAGCGGCGCAAACACGGCCCGCACCTCCGGGAGATGATCCTGCACATAAAGATATTTTGCCCGCTGGTCTTCCACCCCGCCCAGCAAAAAGCAGTGGTTGAGGAGATAGTTTGCGGTTTCTTCCAACATTTTATTCGGTTCGGCCATCGTTTCCGTCCTCCCTGCGGGGTGTCAATACAAATTCTTCAAAGCGGAAGCCGCCCCGCTCCACCCACTCGCCCGTGAGGGTGATGTCATAGTCCCGCCGGGGCGATTGGGAATAGGTGTGCAGGCCGATGACCCGGGCAAAATCGTCCGGGTACTCGGCGGCCAGCGTGGACGCCGTGACCCGCGGCCGGGCGGCCAGCGCCTGCCGGGCCAGTAGCTCCACGTTTTCTTCGGTCACGGCCATCCGAGCGTAATCCAGCAGGAGCTTCTGCTCCTTTTTGAGCTGTTCCGGGTCCAGCGCGGCCTGCCGCACCGGGGCCAGCGGGGCCTCGCCGCGGGGAGCCGCCGGCGGGTAGAGGGGCTTTGCGCCAAACACCTGCACCGGGTAGAGGTGGAGCCGCGTTGCCACCGGGCCGTCATCCGGCTCAAACAGCTGGTCCGGGGTTTTGATCTCTTCTGCATAGCGGCGGAGCAGCGCCGTGACGCTGCCCTGGGCCGAGCGGTCGCTCAGGAGCAGGAACTGCGCCCGCTGCACCGCCCGCTTGCGGTAGCGGATGTGGCTGTCGTCGATCTGGCGGATGAGGCCGCTCATCTCTTCCAGCGCGTCCCGCTGCTTCTGGATGAGGGCCCGCACCCGGGGCGCGGCCTCGCCGGGGGCGCAGCGCTCCACCCGGGCATAATCCAGCGCCAGCTGGGGCAGGTACTTGTTCTCGCACTCGTCCAGCCCTTCTTCGAGGTAGGCGCGGTAATTGAAGAGGTTATCACTGGTCTTGAAGCGGTGGTACGCCGCCGCCACCACCTTTTCCTCATACTGGTCAAACAGTTCCAGCACTTCCTGCGGGGTGCGGTTGCGGGTAAGACGGTCGATGTAATGCCCGATGGACGCGTTGAGGGCCCGCAGGGATCTGTTCAGCGCTTCCAGGTCGGACGCCACCTCGTGCAGGACATTCTCGTAGGGGCTCTTTTCTTCCCCGATGCCCCGCAGCAGCTGCCAGGCTTTGTAAAGCTTGCCCGTGTAGGTGACGACGCGGGGGTTCAGGATCTCCTCCAGCGCCTCCAGCAGCGGCGTCACCTCGGGCACAAAGGCGAGGGTGGGCTCTTCCTCATAGCTGCCGGGCTGCTCTTCCAGCCAGCCGGTGCGACGGAGGCGGAGCAGAAAGCCCAGCGCCAGCAGATGGGGGTCCCGGGTGGGCTGCTCGTCCTCATCCCCCGCCCCATCGGCATCCAGCGCCAGCGGCTTTGCCACAGCGGCAAAGTAATCCTCCGCCCGGGAGACGGCTTCCGCCCGGGAGAGGCTGTAATCCGCCGTGTGGCGGCACTCCTCCCACAGCAGGAGCAGCAGCTCCGCATAATAGGCCCTGTTTGGCCCCGCCAGCGGGCGGAAAAGCTTGGGGCTGACCAGTTCAAACAGCTGCATCAGAAGCTTCCTTTCTTTCGATAAAATCCAGTTTTTATTGTACCACATTTGCCACGCTTTTGCCATAACGACAAAAAGCCCCGGGGAGCGGGGTGCTCCTCGGGGCGGGGTGCGGTTCAATTATTTTACTGAGGGAGCTTGTTGATGTCAATTTCCATCTTGAAGCCAAACGCGGCGTAGGTCTTGCCGTTGATCGTTTTGGCCGCAACACCAAGACCTGTCACTTTGCAGCCCATCGTCTCATATTTTTTCAGCATCTCATTTATTTCTTTAATATCTTCAACAGGAATATCAGCCGATTTCAATTGTGCCAACATTTCCGGCGTAATTTCCATTACGGTATAATAATTATAATTATCGTTTGCATCAGCACCCGGAATCGGCATTGCAATCATAATTTGATACTTAGCTTCATCTACAGTAATGCAGTGATCTTCAAAATCTTTTTCGTAGAATTTTCCGTCTTTGACATATCCAAGAGCGGTCTGTGCCAGTTTCTTTGCTTCAGCATCATTGGTCTTTACGCCAAAAGCCTGACTATAAACCGCAAAAACAGCATCTTCTACTTCAGTCGCAAAGCTCTTGGAACCACCACCGCCGCCACCGCAGGCGGTCAGCATTGCCATTGCCATAACGCCCACCAGAATGAGCGCCACGAGTTTTTTGAACTTTTTCATAAAATTGCCTCCTCACAAATTGTGTAACTTTGGGTTGAACTTATTTTACCCCCCCCCGAATGTTTTTGTCAATTTGCAAATCAGCTGAAAACAATTTCGTTTTTTGGTAATTTCGTTCAATCAATCCTTTCGAAATAAAAAAGCACGGGCCAACCGAACAGCTGTTGCTGCTCTGCTGGCCCGCGAGGCGCTCCCCTATTTCCAGAGCGGTGCTTTGCAACGCGCTGCGGCTCTGGCAATCTTCCGGGGCCTGTGCCGGTGCGTAAACGAGTACGCGCGGGCAAACCCCTCAAAATTAAGTTGATTTTAGCACACACTGCGCAAAGTGTCAATAAAATTGCTGCATTTTGACATTCTTTTTTGGGAAAAATCGCCCCAAGAATTTCCGCAAATTACACAATTCTACCACGATTGTATGCTATGCTATGTTCAGAAACCAGAAGAAAGAAGCTCTCTGTGCACCGGCCCTATTTCCCGCCAGCCAGGAACCGCTTCTCTGTCCGCTGGACCTGCGTCGCAGGCATCCGGTCTGGCGGCCGACGGCACTCTGGCTGCTCCCCAGCTTTCCCGGAACGCTCCCCTCCGGGCGGCTCTCCCTCTACAAAAACTTTGCAGGCTAAACTGAAAAGCCCCCGGAACACGGTGTTCCGGGGGCTTTAAGTTTTGTGTTTAATAGCCGCGCACCGAGAAGCCGCGCTCCCAGGGGTCGGGGGCAATGTCTTTCTGGCGGATGGCGGTGATCTGGATATAATCGCTGCGCTGGATGAGGGCAAACAGTTTCAGGAATTTGACGGGGTCGCCCTGGACTTCCAGCGTGACGGAGCCGTCGTCCTCGTTTTCCACCCAGCCGGTCAGCTCCAGGCTCTGGGCCGCATACCGGGCCCGGTAACGGAAGCCCACGCCCTGCACCTGGCCCTCGATGGAATAGCGCCGCCGCACCGTGCCCTCGGGCAGAGCGGGCGGCTCCCCTTTTTTGTCTTTCAAAAATTCAAACATTGTCAACCTCCTGCTGTTGCCGCGTCTCACCGCAGGGCCCGGCAGTTTTCCAATACGCGCAAGCCTGCCCGGCCTGCCAAGGGCTCCCCTATCGGGAGCTGGCAATGCGAAGCATTGACTGAAAGGTTTTACAGCTCCTGATATGCCGTCATCAAGGCGGGGATGAACTGCTTTTTGCGGCTGACCACGCCGGGCAGGGTCCAGCTGCCGTCGGCGGCGGGCTCGATCTCAAAGCCGCTGCGGAGCATCTCGTCGGCATGGCGGCCCGCGCAGATGACCACGCTCTCCTCCTTGGGCACGTCGGTCAGCAGCATGTAGAGGTCTTCCACATTCTGCTTGTTGCGGGCCTCTTCGAGGTAGGGCTGGAGCAGTTTCTGGGCCGCCTGGAGGTTCTTGCGGGTCATGTAGCTGCCCTGTGCCACGCCAAAGCGGACATCGCCGCACATGAACACCTTGAAATCCTGCAGGAAGACTTCCTCCGCGGTCTTGCCGGCCAGATTCTCGCCTGCCTCAAACATCTCGAGGGCAAACTCGTCGATGTCCACACCCGCGATCTTGGCCAGCCGCTTGGCGGCGGCCACATCAATGGGGGTGCAGGTGGGGCTGCGGAACACCAGCGTGTCCGAGAGGATGGCTGCCAGCAGCAGGCCTGCGATCTTGGGCTCGATCTCCACGCCGTTTTCATCGTACATCTGGGTGATGATGGTGGCGGTGCAGCCCACCGGCTGGTTGCGGAAGTAAACCGGGCCGTCCGTTTCCAGGCTGCCGATGCGGTGATGGTCGATGATCTCCAGAATTTCGGCCTGGTCAAAACCCTCCACGGCCTGAGTGGCCTCGTTGTGGTCCACCAGAATAATGCGGCGCTTGCGCAGGGCAATGATGTTGCGGCGGCTGACCATGCCGCAGTATTTGCCGTCCTCATCCAGCACCGGGAAATACCGGTGGCGCACCTTGGTCATAACGCGGGTGACGTCCGACACCGGGGTGACGAGGGTGAATTTGACGATATCGTCTCTTGTCATGTAATAGGAGATGGGCGCGCACTGGCTCATCAGCTTACCGGCGGCGTAGCTGTCGCAGGCAACGGACATGATGGCCACGCCCGTTTCCTCGGCGATGCGCTGGATGGTACGGCCCACCTTGGCCCCGTTGCAGATGATGAGGAGCGAGGCCTCTTTCTCAATGGCGCAGAGCTGGCTCTCGTAGCGGTTGGTCAGGATCACGATGTCGCCTTTTTCCACGGCGCTTTCCAGCATTTCCGGGGTGGCGGTGCCGATCTTGATATGTCCCGTGGTGCAGACGGCGTTTTCGTCGCCCACCACCATGGTGCCGCCCAGCGTCTCCAGAATATTCTTATAGCTCGTGCGGCTCTTGGCCAGCACCTCGGTATCGAACACGTCCATGTTGGCGGTGGCGATATCCTTGACCGTGATGAGGCCCAGCAGCTCGTTGCCGGCGTCCGTGATGGGCAGGGTGTCGATCTGCTTGTCGCGCATGATCTCCCAGGCCTTGCGCAGGCTGGTGCTGCCGTTGATGCCGGGCATCTCACGGAAATCCACGTCCCGGATCTTGGGGTTGACATCGGTACACATCCGGGGCGGTGTGACCCCGAACTTTTTGAGCACGAATTCCGTCTCCTGGTTCATGCGGCCCGCGCGGCGCGGCTCGCAGACCAGAGAGCTGGTTTTATTCTTGAGCTCCGCATAGGCAATGGCAGAGCAGATGGAGTCGGTATCCGGGTTGCGATGCCCGATGACCACGACTTTGTGGGCTGCTTTTGGCATGGTTGTTCTTTCCCCCTTGTGGGTTGTTTCAATTTCCTTCTTCGCTTCGTGTGTGCTTGCTTTGCGCGGCCGCTCCTGCACAGCGGCTGCCGGGGAGCCGACAGGCGCTCCCTCTGCATCCCATTTTAACACAAGTGCGGGCGGGGGTAAACCGCATGGAGCGGGAGTTTTCCTTAAAATTTTGCGAGAAACTTGTATACATCTATTGTTTTTTGGAAGAGGGCGCTGTATGATTAAGTTACGATTGATACTTTACCATGCTAGCCCCTCCGTCATCGCTGGCGCGATGCCACCTCTCCCAAAGTGAGAGCCTTGGCAATCCCCGCAAGCGACACCTCTTTGCCAAGGGCTCACCCCTTGGGGAAAGACTCCCTCCGGCCGAGGGAGATGTCGCGTAAGCGACAAAAGGAGGATGCCTGTCGAGCGAA
>NZ_QTVP01000036.1:0-22954 GCF_003460645.1 Faecalibacterium sp. OF04-11AC
TATTTTGAATTCCCCACTATATTTTTTCTGTGGTATTCCCTTTGGCATACAAAAACACCCCATTTCCTAAACAGTATACCATACTGTCTAACAAATGGGGTGCAGTTCAAAACCCACCGAAGCTTCTTTTTGAGAATCACATCATATTCTTGAATACCAGCTGTGCGATCTGGAAATACAGGATCAAACTGCACGCATCCACGATGGTGGTGATGAACGGCGTTGCCATAATGGCCGGGTCAGCACCCAGCTTCTTGGCGGCCAGCGGCAGCATACCGCCCACCAGCTTTGCCAGGATGACGCTGAAGAACAGCGACACGCTGACCACAACGGCATAGCCAAGGACATTCTCGTACTGCCCGGCGTACAGGAACGTGTACATCAGGTAGATGCGCAGGCCGTTCACGATGCCCAGCACGGCGCCCACAATGGCGGAAACACGCAACTCTTTGCCCAGCACACGGAGAAAATCGCTGGGCTCCACTTCGCCCAGCGCCAGTCCGCGGACCATCAGGGTGCTGATCTGGTTGCCGCAGTTGCCGGCGGTGTCCATCAGCATGGGCATGAACGAGACCAGCAGGGGCAGGCTGACGAATGCTTCCTCATAATGGGTGGTGACCATGCCGGTAAAGGTTGCCGAAAGCATCAAAATCAGCAGCCAGGGGATACGCTGCTTGGCGTGGGTCCAGACGCTGGTGCCAAAATAAGTCGTGGCATCGTCGTCCGGCAGAATGGCGGCCATCTTCTGCATATCCTCGGTGGACTCGTCGGTCAGGACATCGATTGCGTCGTCGATGGTGATGATACCCACGAACATGCCCTCGTTGTCCACAACGGGCATGGCGGTAAAGTCGTAGCGCTGCATCTCACGGGCCACATACTCCTGGTCATCCGTGACTTTCACCGTGACCACGTTGTCGTCCATGATCTCGGTCACCGGGGTTTTGGGTTCTGCCAGCAGCAGGCTGCGGGCAGACACAACGCCCAGCAGACGGTTCCGCTCGACGACATAGCAGGTGTAAACGGTCTCGGCGTTCTCGCCCTGGGTGCGGATGGCTCCAAAGGCGTCGTTCACGGTCATATCCTTGCGCAGGCGGACATATTCCGGCGTCATCAGGCTGCCGGCGGAGCTCTCGGGGTAGTTCAGCAGCTTGTTCAGGCTCTCACGGGTCTGCTTGGAGGATTTCTCCAGCACCCGCTTGACCACGCCGGCCGGCATATCTTCCAGCAGGTCCGCGGCATCGTCCAGGCTCATCTCCTCAATGGCGCTGACCAGTTCCACATCCGAGAACGCGTTGACCAGATCGTCACGGGCCTCATCGGACATATAGGCGAACGCCTCGGTCGCCACCTCTTTTTTCAGCAGGCGGAACACCACCAGACGGTTGTTCTCATCCAGCTCTTCCAGCAGTTCTGCCAGGTCGGCGGGCTGCTCTTCCTCCGTCACTTCGCGCAGCTTGACGTACTGCTTTTTCACCAGCAGCTTGAGCAGGCGGCTCTTGGTCAGCATCTCGGGGTCAGCCTTGACCTCCTCGTCGTTGGCCTCCTCTTTTTCCGCCTCCCGGATGTCCTGCTTGAGGTCTTCGGTGGCCTCTTCGTTCAGGTCTTCGGCCAGCTTCTGGCGCACCTCCGCAGGGATATCCGCGGGCAGCTCCTGCACCGGGAGGGATGCTTCCCCCTCCGGAACAGCTTTTTTCTTTTCTTCCATGTTTGCTCCTCCTCTCGTGTTCCAAGGCTGGGGAGGATGCAGCAAACCGCATCACAAAAGCGCCGCTCTGGTGCACTGCCGCGCGTAAAAACACGGATCATGCGCACAAAGCCGCGCCCTTTTGCTCCGGAAGCTTCCGCTTACACGGGGTTCCGGCCCAAAAAGGCGAACGCAGCTGTTTTTGTTATCCGATCTGCCGCATCGTTCCATCGTCTTCGACTATGATCCGGGTCCATTGTTCTGCGTTCACCTCCTGGGGCTGCTAAAAAACTTAACTTACAGATTTATTATAGCGCCGTAAAAAAGCAGGGTCAACCCTAAAAGCGCCGAATTATAAAACGGAAATCCTGTACCAAAAAGCAAAACGCCCTTTCCAGCGCTTGCGGTACACTGGAAAAGGCGTTCTGTTTTTGGATATTGCCTTGGTGAGGAGGAATCATGTACAAGGAATCGGTTGCGGCCCCGGTTCCTTATGACAGCAGTATAGCAGGTTTCACATTTGATTTCATGAAGAAGCTATGAAAAAACTGTAAAAAGCGTCTTGCACACTATTTTTCACATTTTTATCGCATTCGCGCACAAAAATACGCCCCATTCACTGTTGCCAGTGGATGGGGCGCTAAAACGCAATTGTTTTTACTGCGGCAAGATGCCTGTTTTCACAGGTCTTATGCAGCAGGCGGAACAAGGTATCTGCAAGCAGACCTTATGCTCCTGACACACGCGGGGTGTGCTTTCAAGGACCCTCGCGGGCGCTTTGGTATTTCAGACATCCTGCCCTGCACCCTGTTCGCGTACAGCGTGCGGGCGGATGGTTTGAAATCAGATGCTTTGCGACGAACAAAGCGTGCTCGAGTTTGTACTCAAAATCAAATGCCGTTTGTGCTCAGAGGTTCACAGTTTCGCACTGCTGCGTTGCGCAGTAACCGCCAGTACGGAGCCGCCGCCTTTCGGACTGAGGGGCCGCTGCAAAAGCTTTGAGCAGGCAGTCCGGCAGAAAGATTACTTGTACAGATCGACCAGGCGAGTCAGGTGCTCGTAACGGTCGTTTGCAACCTGCTGGTTGCGCTCGAACAGGGTCTTTGCACGATCGGGGAATGCACGAGTCAGGCGGCTGTAACGGGTCTCGTTTGCCAGCAGTGCCTGATACTTCTCGTTGTCCACAGCCTTGGAGGTCAGAGTGAACGGGTTCTTGCCCTGAGCCTTGTTGGCCGGGTTGAAGGTGAACAGGTTCCAGTAACCAGCCTCAACTGCCTTCTTCATCTCGTTCTGGCAGTTGGTCATGCCGCCCTTAACACCGTGCAGCTCGCAGGGAGCGTAGCCGATGATCAGAGAGGGGCCGGGATATGCCTCAGCCTCTGCGATAGCCTTGACAGCCTGGTTCATGTTAGCGCCCAGAGCGATCTGAGCAACATAGATGTAACCATAGGTCATTGCGATCTCAGACAGGCTCTTCTTGCTGATTTCCTTACCAGCAGCAGCGAACTGGCAGACCTCACCAATGTTGGAAGCCTTGGATGCCTGTCCACCGGTGTTGGAGTACATCTCAGTATCGAAGACCATGACGTTGACATCCTCGCCGGAAGCCAGGACGTGATCCAGACCGCCGAAGCCGATGTCGTATGCCCAGCCGTCGCCGCCGAAGATCCAGACGGACTTCTTAGCGATGAACTCTTTGCTCTTCAGGATCTCAGCAGACTCAGCGCAACCCGCGGCAGCAGCCTTCTCCAGCTCAGCGATCAGGGCCTTTGCGGGCTCGTCGTTTGCCTTGGTGTTGTTCTTGGTCTCCATGAACTTCTCAAAAGCAGCCTTCAGCTCAGCGGAAGCCTTGTCAGAACCAGCAACCTCAGCGATGCGCTTGATCAGGTTCTCACGGACGGTCTTCTGGCCGAGGTACAGGCCCAGACCATGCTCAGCGTTATCCTCGAACAGGGAGTTGCACCATGCAGGACCATGGCCGCTGTCCTTGTTGACGGTGTACGGAGAGATGGAAGCGGTACCGCCCCAGATAGAGGAGCAGCCGGTAGCGTTGGAGATGTACATCTTCTCACCAAACAGCTGGGTGATCAGACGTGCATAAGAAGTCTCGGCACAGCCTGCGCAGGAGCCGGAGAACTCCAGCAGCGGCTGGTTGAACTGAGAACCAATGACGGTATCGTCAGCAAACTTGCTGGGCTTCTTGGAGATGTTGGCGACGCAGTAGTCGAAGACTGCCTGCTGGTCTGCCTGGCTCTCCTGAGGAACCATAGCGATAGCCTTGGTGGGGCAGACGGTGACGCACTCGCCGCAGCCCATGCAGTCCAGAGGAGAAACAGCCATCACGAACTTGTACTCGTTAGCGGGCTTGTTGTCGCGGCTCTTGGTCTGAGCAGGAGCAGCTGCCAGCTCGTCAGCGGTCAGCTGGAACGGACGGATGGTTGCGTGAGAGCACACGAATGCGCACTGGTTGCAGCCAACGCACTTGGAAGCATCCCACTCGGGGACATTGACAGCGGTGCCGCGCTTCTCATATGCAGAAGCACCCTGCTCCCACTCGCCGTTTGCATTTGCAACGAAAGAGGAGACAGGCAGGCTGTCGCCATCCATACGAGCGATGGGCTCCATGACGTTGCGGATCTGCTTGACCAGATCTGCACGGCCGCTCAGAGCCTTGGGAGCGGGATCGGCCTCGGGGTTGGACCAGGAAGCGGGGACGTCAACCTTGTGGATTGCGTCAACACCAGCATCGATCGCCTTCCAGTTCATCTCAACGACGTCCTGGCCCTTCTTGCCGTAGCTCTTCTGAGCTGCCTGCTTCATGAAGTTGACAGCGTCCTCGATGGGCATAACATCAGCCAGCTTGAAGAAAGCGGACTGCAGGATGGTATTGGTGCGCTTGCCCATACCGATCTCGATTGCCTTATCGATTGCGTTGATGGTGTACAGCTGAATGTTGTTGTCAGCAATGTACTTCTTGGCCTCAGCGTTCAGGTGGTGGCCCAGCTCCTCATCGTTCCACTGGCAGTTGATCATGAACACGCCGCCGGGCTTGACATCCTGGACCATCTTCATGCCCATGTGGATGTAAGCGGGGTTGTGGCAGGCCACGAAGTCAGCCTGGTTGATGTAGTAGGGGCTGCGGATGGGCTTGTCGCCGAAACGCAGGTGGCTGATGGTCACGCCGCCAGTCTTCTTGGAGTCATACTGGAAGTATGCCTGAACATACTTATCCGTGTGGTCGCCAATGATCTTGACGGAGTTCTTGTTTGCACCGACAGTACCGTCGCCGCCCAGACCCCAGAACTTGCACTCCTTGGTGCCAGCAGCTGCGGTGATGGGAGCGGGCTTGACTTCCGGCAGAGACAGGAAGGTGACATCATCGGTGATGCCGAGGGTGAAGCGCTCCTTGGGAGCATCCTTCTCCAGCTCTTTGAACAGAGCGAAGATGGAGGACGGGGGAGTGTCCTTGCTGCCCAGACCGTAACGGCCGCCGGTCAGGATGACATCATTCTTGCCAGCCTCACGCAGGGTAGCTGCGACATCCAGGTACAGGGCTCGCCCAGAGAGCCGGGCTCCTTGGTGCGGTCCAGAACTGCGACCTTCTTAGCGGTAGCAGGCAGGACCTTCAGCAGGGAAGCGGAGACCCAGGGACGATACAGGCGGACCTTGATGATACCGACCTTCTCGCCCTTAGCGTTCAGGTAGTCGATGACCTCGTCTGCGACATCGCAGATGGAGCCCATGGCCACGATCACGCGGTCAGCATCGGGTGCGCCGTAGTAGTTGAACAGGTCGTAGTTGGTGCCCAGCTTTGCGTTGATCTTGCCCATGTACTTCTCGACCACTGCGGGCAGAGCGTTGTACACGGAGTTGCAAGCTTCACGATGCTGGAAGAACACGTCGCCGTTCTCGTGAGAGCCGCGCATCTTGGGGTGCTCGGGGTTCAGAGCCTTGGCACGGAACTCCTCAACAGCCTCCATGTTGCACATTTCTTTCAGATCGGCGTAGTCCCACTTCTCGATCTTCTGGTACTCGTGAGAAGTACGGAAGCCATCGAAGAAGTTCAGGAACGGAACCTTGCCCTCGATTGCTGCCAGGTGGGCAACAGGGGACAGGTCCATGACTTCCTGGACGCTGCTCTCGACCAGCATTGCAAAGCCGGTCTGGCGGCATGCCATAACGTCGCTGTGATCACCGAAGATGTTCAGGGACTGGGTAGCAACGGTACGTGCAGAAACATCAAACACGCAGGGCAGCTGCTCCGCAGCGATCTTGTACATGTTGGGGATCATCAGCAGCAGGCCCTGAGATGCGGTGAAGGTGGTGGTAACAGCACCTGCACCCAGAGAGCCGTGAACAGCGCCTGCAGCGCCGGCCTCGGACTCCATCTCGACGACCTTGACCTGGTTGCCGAAAATGTTCTTCTGGCCAGCTGCGGACCACTGGTCCACGGAGTCAGCCATCGGAGAAGACGGGGTAATGGGGTAGATAGCAGCCACGTCCGTGTAGGCATATGCTACATGGGCAGCAGCGGTATTGCCATCCATGGTTTGCTTTGCTCTAGGCATTTTTCTTCCTCCATTATTCAGAATTTGGTACCTTTTGCGCGGGGCAATCGCGCCCCGGCGGGGCCGGAGAACCCCAGAAAGGCACTATTGCTCATATATTATATTAGCAAATTCCGCCCCAGAAGTAAATGCAAACCAGCTGGCAAAACGCAACAAAAATTCAAGATTTTTTTTGGTTGTTTTTGATGGATGTGTTCTTTGTGGAATCCAGCAGACTGACATGCTAACGTTTTATTAAGATAACCCCGTGATTTCTGAACAAATTCTTAATTTTGGAATTGACAAGCCCGTGGCAGTTGCCGTAAACTGGACACAGACTACCATGGAAACGGAGAGGAAAAAGCAATGGATTCTGCGGTACATTATGAGAAAACACTTTCCAGTGAAGTGATTTTTGAGGGCCGGGTCATCACCCTGACCAACGATGTTGCCCTGCTGGAAAACGGCGAGACCGCCGGCCGGGAGGTGGTGCACCACCACGGCGGTGCCTGCATCCTGCCCTACTTTGAGGATGGCACCATCTGCATGGTGCGGCAGTTCCGCTACGCCATGCAGCAGGAGCTGTGGGAGCTGCCCGCCGGCAAGCTGGAAAAAGGGGAGGACCCGTTCCTCGCCGCCCAGCGGGAGCTGGAAGAAGAGTGCGGCCTGACCGCCGACCACTATACCTCTCTGGGCCAGTTTTACCCCACCGTGGGCTATGACACTGAGATCATTTATATGTGGGTGGCAACAGGTCTCCACAAAACGCAGATGCACCTGGACGATGACGAATTCCTGACGCCGGACCGCGTCCCGCTGCAAAAGGCTTACGAAATGGTCATGAGCGGGGAGATCAGGGACGGCAAGACCATTGCAGGTGTGCTCAAGCTCAAGGCCCTGCTGGATGAGGGCAAGCTGTGAGTTTTATCATCTATGAAGACGATGCCCTTGTCGTGCTGGACAAGCCCGCCGGGTGCTCCAGCGAAGAGGGCGTGCCCCAGCGGCTCCGGGAGCAATGGGGGAAGCCGGACGCTTACGTCGGCGTCATCCACCGTCTGGACACCGGCGTCTCGGGCCTGATGGTCTATGCAAAGACCCCGCAGGCGGCAGCGGCCCTGAGCCGTCAGGTAACGCGGAGCCAGGAGCCTATGCCGTGCAGGATGGCCGGGCCGAGGGGACACCCGCCGCTCCCCGTTTTATCAAACAGTACCGGGCTGTGATTGCAGGCGGCCCGGACGAAGCGCTCCCCGCTGAGGGTACTTTGCGGGATCACCTGTTCAAGGACAGCCGGAAAGGCCGGGTCTTCCCGGTCAGCCGCCCCCGCAAGGGTGTGAAAGAAGCGGTACTGGAGTATCGCATTGCGGCCACGGCAGAAGATGGAGCGTTCAGTCTGGCGGACATCACCCTCCACACCGGGCGGACCCATCAGATCCGGGTGCAGTTTGCCTCCCGGAAGCATCCGCTCTGGGGCGATGGCAAGTACGGCAGCCGCGCCAAGGGGGCCATCGCCCTGCAGAGCGCCCGGCTGCAGTTCTTCCACCCGGTGAGCGGAGATAAATTGAGCTTTGTTTTGCCCCCTCCCGAGGGGGCACCGTGGGACTATTTTATTTGATTTTCAATAAAACCTCTCAGACCGCGCTTTGGCGCGGCCAGCTCCCCTATTCGGGGAGCCAAGGGTAGGAAGCCTCCCGGCAATGTGTGTTTTGGAGCGCAGCGATCCGCTTAAAAACTGATAACTTCTGCCAAAGCCTCTCCTGCCAGGAGAGGTGGCATCGAGCAAAGCGAAGATGACGGAGAGGTTGGACGGAGCAGCGCCTTTCTTTTAGGAGAATCATAATGGAACAATACAAGACTGATGCTGAAATTTACGAGGTGCTGAAGCGGGAGATCATCGACCTGACCATCCGGCCGGGCAGCTCCCTGAGCGAGAACCCGCTCTGCGCCCGCTTTGGGGCCCCCCGCACCCTCATCCGGGTGGTGCTGCAAAAATTGCAGGAAAACGGGCTGGTGAAGATCGTGCCATATAAGGGCACTACCGTTACCCGGCTCAACCGGGAGATCGTGGATGAGCTCATCTATGAGCGCACCGCCGTGGAGGCCCGGGTGCTGCGGGATTTCGCGCCCCACTGCACGCCGGAACAGCGGGCTCTCATCCGCCGCCGGGCCGACGCCTACGCGGCCCTGGCCCAGGCCGAAACACCGGACTACAACCGCCTGTACGAAGCCGACCGCCTGCTCCATGAGACCTGGTTTGCCGCCATGGGCAAAATGTACCTCTGGCGCACGCTGCAGAACGCTCACGCCGATTACAGCCGCTTCCGGATGCTGGACACCATCACCAGCGGCGGGCTGGCGGAGGTCATCGCGGACCACCAGAACCTGATCGACGCCATTGAGCGGTGCGACCTGGCCGCCTTTGAGCCGCTGGTGGAGCGCCATCTCTACGGCGGCATCCGCCGCCTGGGCTCCCGGCTCACGGAAGAATACGCCGATTATTTTGAGCCGGAAAAATAATCAAATCAGAAAATGTTCCACGGGGAACATCATCAAAAGGAGTCCTGTGCGTTCAATCGCACAGGACTCCTTTTGTATCTGCATTTAGCCGAATACGCCTGAAATAAAAATCTCCAACCCAATGCCGATGAGGATGACACCGCCCAGGATGGAGCTTTGCCGGAGAGTTTGGTGCCAAACTTTTTGCCAAGGCTCAAACCTGCCTCACAGATGAAGAACGTGACCATTGCCACGATGAGGGAGCAGACCAGTGCCATCAGCCAGCCGTACTCCGAGATGGTGAAGCCGACGGAAAGAGCGTCGATACTGGTGGCCACGCCCTGCATAAAGAGAGCACCGGCGCTCAGCTCGGCGGTTTCCTCGGCTTCCTCGCCCTTGATGCCCTCCATCAGCATCTTGCCGCCGATGTACCCCAGCAGCGCCAGGGCGATCCAGGGGACGAACCTTTCAAAGGCCGAGAATAACTCCACGATGGTGTGGACGCAGAGCCAGCCCGCCATGGGCATAACGGCCTGAAAAGCGCCAAAGGTACCTGCAATGATGGCGCCCCGGCGGCGGGACATGTAGGGGTCATGCAGACCGTTGGCCAGCGAGACCGAGAATGCATCCATGGCAAGGCCTACGCCCAGCAGGGCGCTGTTGAGGAAAAAGACGAAACTCCACTCCATAAAAATTGCCTCCTGAAATTGACCGGAAATCAGTGGTTTTTCTGCGGTTGCCCTCTCCGTTATTGCCGCGCAGTGACCGCTCCCCCAGAGGGGTGAGCTTTGCGAGGAACTTTGGATCTAAAACAAAAACCCGGAATTGGCGCGCAACGTCCAATTCCGGGTCATTTTTTTACAAACTGACTCCATGTGCCGGGCGTTGGTACGCGCGCCAAAACACATGAGTCTCGCAAATGAAAGCAAGCCAGACCGCGACCAAGCGGCCATTGTGTTGACTTGCTGCACTCCTGCAAAGTGCCTGCTACTCCCCCATGGGTATTTGTGATTGTTCGCTCATTTTATCACATTCCCCATGCGAAGTCTAGGCTAACTTTTTATTCTTCGGGGGTATCTGCCTCGGGGGCTTCGGCGGCGGAGGCCTCATCGGCGGCCTCCATGGCGGCCAGCTGCTCCGCGGTGGGTTCCTCGCCCTCCTCAGCCTCAATGGTCTCGGTCTGGGCCTCGTCGTCGTGGTCGGTACGGGCCAGCACCATGACCTTGTCGTTCTCGCCCAGACGCATGACCCGGACACCGGAACCATAGCGGCTCTGGACGGGGATCTCGTTGGCGTGCAGGCGGATGATAATGCCCTCCTGGCTGCTCAGCAGCACATCGTCCACATCGTCCACGATCTTGACAGCAGCCACCTTATCCTTGGTGACGTCGTAGTTGCGGATGCCCTTGCCGCCGCGGGCCGTGATGCGGTAGGTGTCGATCTCGGAGCGGCGGCCCTTGCCGTTTTCGGTCACGGTGAGCACCGTGCCGCCTTCGCGGCAGATGCAGACGCCGATGACTTCATCGCCCTCCGCCAGCTTGATGGCCCGGACGCCATGGCCTCCGCGGCCCATGGGACGGGCGTCTTCCTCATTGAAGCGGATGGCCTGGCCGTTGCGGGTGGCAACGATGAGCATATCGTGGCCGGAGGTCAGGCGGGTCCATGCCAGAGAGTCGCCCTCGTTCAGGCAATGCCGATGAGGCCGCTCTTGCGGATGTTGGCGTACTGCTCCAGCGGGGTGCGCTTGATGAGGCCCTGCTTGGTGACCATGGTGACGAAGCCGCCCTCCTGGTCTGCCTGCGCGCTCTGGCGGAGCATATTGGTGACCTTTTCGCCCTCAGCCAGCTGCAGCAGGTTGACGATGTTGGTGCCCTTGCTGGTACGGCTGCCCTCGGCGATGGTATAGCCTTTCTGGCGGAAGAGGCGGCCCTTATCGGTGACAAAGAGGACATAATCGTGGGTGGAGCCGACAAACATCTCCTGCACGATGTCTTCTTCCTTGCGGGTCATACCGGAAATGCCGCGGCCGCCCCGCTTCTGGGCCTGATAGGTGGCCTTGAGCTGGCGCTTGATATAGCCTGCCTCGGTGAGGGTATAGACACACTGCTCCTCGGCGATGAGGTCTTCGATGTCCACCTCGCCGCTGACGGTCTCGATCTCGGTGCGGCGCTCGTCGCCAAACCGCTTCTTCATCTCCAGCAGCTCGTTCTTGACGATCTCCAGCACCCGGGCGTCGTTGGCCAGGATATCTTCCCAATCCTCGATCTTTGCCTGCAGAGTACCCAGCTCTTCCTCGATCTTTAAAATTTCGAGGCCGGCCAGACGGCCCAGCTGCAGTTTGACGATGGCATCTGCCTGGGGGTCATCAAAGCCGAACTGCTCCATGATGGCAGCCTTTGCCTCCGACATGCCGCCCTTGCAGGCGCGGATGGTGGCGATCAGCTCATCCACGATGTCGGTAGCCTTTTTCAGGCCCTCCAGGATATGGGCACGCTCCTTGGCCTTTTTCAGGTCATACTGGGTACGGCGTCGGACGATCTCGTCCTGGAACTCGACGTACTTCTGGATCATCTGCTTCAGGGTCAGGACCTTGGGCACCTTGTGGTCAATGGCCAGCATGATGACACCCACGGTATCCTGCAGCTGGGTATACTGGTACAGCTGGTTCAGCACCACCTGGGGGTTGGCGTCTTTCCGGACGTCGATGACGATCCGCATTCCCTTGCGGTTGGTCTCATCGTTCAGGTCGCTGATGCCCTCAATGCGCTTGTCTTTTACGAGGTCCGCAATGTTCTCAATGAGGCGCGCCTTGTTGACCATATAGGGGATCTCGGTGACGATGATCTGGGCGCGGCCGTTTTTCTTTTCCTCAATGGTGGCGCGGCCGCGCAGGGTGATCTTGCCGCGGCCGGTGGCGTAGGCGGCACGGATGCCGCTGCGGCCCATGATAATGCCGGCAGTGGGGAAGTCCGGGCCCTTGATATACTCCATCAGGCCGGGCAGGTCGATGTCCGGGTTGTCGATATAGGCCACACAGCCGTCAATGACCTCGCCCAGGTTGTGGGGCGGGATATTAGTGGCCATACCAACCGCAATGCCCTGGCTGCCGTTGACCAACAGGTTGGGGAAGCGGCTGGGCAGGACGCTGGGCTCTTTCTTGGTCTCATCAAAGTTGGGGTCCCAGTCGATGGTGTCCTTGTCGATATCGGTCAGCATCTCCACGGCCATCCGGCTCATGCGGGCCTCGGTGTAACGGTAAGCAGCCGGGGGGTCGCCATCGACCGAACCAAAGTTACCCTGGCCATCCACCAGCGGGTAGCGCAGGGAGAAATCCTGTGCCAGACGGACCATTGCGTCGTAGACCGACGCGTCGCCGTGGGGGTGGTAGGAGCCCAGAACGGCACCAACGGTGTCGGCGGACTTGCGGTAGGGGTGGCTGGGATCGTTGCCACGCTCATGCATGGTGTAAAGGATGCGGCGGTGGACCGGCTTCAGGCCGTCCCGCACGTCCGGCAGGGCACGGGCCACGATGACCGACATGGAGTAATCCAGAAAGGCTGTCTCGATCTCTTTCTTGACATCCCGAATGATCATCTTGGTACCGCTGCCCGGTATCATCACATAATCTTCTTCCATTTGTTCCTCCGTGGATTTCTACAGGTTAAACGTCCAGTTTTGCGTACTGGGCGTTGGTCTCAATGAAGCGGCGGCGGGGCTCGACTGATCTCCCATCAGGATCGTGAATGCCTCGTCGGCCTTTTCCGCGTCCTCAATGGTGATGCGGACGATGACGCGGTTCTCGGGGTTCATGGTGGTCTCCCACAGCTGCTCGGGGTTCATCTCACCAAGGCCTTTGTAGCGGTTGATCTTGGCACCCGGCATTTCCTGGGAAAGGACAGCCATTTCGGCGTCATTGTAGGCGTACTTGATGGTGTTGCCTTTCTGCACCTTGAACAGGGGCGGCTGGGCAACATACACATGGCCCTGCTCAATGAGGGGGCGCATATAGCGGAAGAAGAACGTCAGCATCAGGGTGCAGATGTGAGAACCATCCACATCGGCATCGGCCATGATGAAGACTTTGTCATAGCGCAGCTTGGTGATATCAAATTCTTCGCCAATGCCGCAGCCCAGGGCCAGCACAACAGGCATCAGCTTATCGTTGCCGTAAATGCGGTCGGCACGGGCTTTTTCCACGTTGAGCATCTTACCCCACAAGGGGAGGATCGCCTGGATGGCCGAGTCACGGCCCATCTTGGCGGAGCCGCCTGCGGAATCACCCTCGACGATGAAGATCTCGGTGCGGGAGGGGTCTTTCTCGCGGCAGTCGGCCAGCTTGCCGGGCATCCGGCTGGTCTCCAGCGCGCTCTTGCGGCGGACCAGCTCACGGGCCTTTTTGGCCGCGGCGCGGGCACGGGCCGCCTGGGTGGCCTTTTCAAAAATAGCCTTGGCCACACCGGGGTTCTCCTCAAAGAACTCCATCAGCTTGGTATAGACCATGTTGGAGACCAGGGTGCGGATCTCGGTATTGCCCAGCTTTGCCTTGGTCTGGCCCTCAAACTCGGCCTCCTGCAGCTTGACGGAGATGACGCAGATGAGGCCCTCGCGGACATCGGAGCCGGAGAGGTTTTCATCCTTGTCTTTCAGTAGGCCGTGGCTGCGGCCGTAATCGTTGAACACGCGGGTCAGGCTGGTGCGGAAACCCTCTTCGTGGGTGCCGCCGTCCGGGGTGTTGACGTTGTTGGCAAAGCTCAAAACCAGCTCATTGTAACTGGAGTTGTACTGCAGGGCGATCTCAGCCATGCCGCGATCGGTCTGGCCTTTGAGATAGATGACATTGGGGTGGAGCACTTCGAGGTTGCGTTTCTCGTTGAGGTAGGTGACAAAGCTCTTGATGCCGCCCTCATAGCACATGACCTCGGTGCGGTAGCAGGGCTCGCCCTCCTGACCGTCCTCCAGCACGGGGGTGTAGAGCTCCCGCTCATCGGTCAGGGTGATCTTGACACCCGCATTCAGGAAACTCTCTTCCCGCAGGCGCTTTTCCAGCGTCTCAAAGTTGTAAACGGTGGTATCCTTGAACATCTCCGGGTCCGGCTTGAACGTGACGCGGGTGCCGGTGACACCAGGGTCCACGGTGCCGACGGTCTTGAGAGGGCCGTCCGGGTCGCCGCGGCGGAACGTCTGCTCGTACTCGTGGCCGTCGCGGCGGACATCGACGGTCAGCCACTCGGAGCAGGCGTTGACGACGGAAGCGCCGACGCCGTGCAGGCCGCCGGCCACCTTGTAGCCGGAATTCTCGCCGCCGAACTTGCCGCCGGCGTGGAGGATGGTGTAAACAACGGTGACAGCGGGCAGGCCGGTATCCGCCTGGATATCCACGGGGATGCCGCGGCCGTTATCCGTGACCTGAATGATGTTGTCCTTGAGGATCTTGACCTCAATGTGGTTGCAGTAACCGGCCAGCGCCTCGTCGATGGCGTTGTCCACGATCTCATAGACCAGATGGTGCAGGCCGCGCTCGCCGGTCGAGCCGATATACATGCCCGGGCGCTTGCGCACCGCTTCCAGGCCTTTCAGGACCTGGATCTCACTGGCGTTATACTCGTGGTCCGTGACGGTTTCCGCGTTGGTGCTGGTGATAATTTCCTCTGCCATTTCCTTTCTCCCTTTTGTTTCAGATTTTTCAAACCAAACTGAAAACGCAGGAGCATCCGCTCCGCGTGTTGATAACTATTTGTATAATCATTTTTTTGCCCGGATGGCTTCCACGCCCTCGGGCAGGGGCCGTTCCGCACGCCGTTTCAGCGCGGCGGGGGACAGCTCCGAAAGATAGACCGTGTCCACCGGGGCATCGGCCAGCACATAGCTCTGGGGCAGCTCATCCGAGAGGCTGACCACAGCGCCGTTCTTCTGGGCATAATTGAGAAACTCCCGCCCCCGGGGAGAGATGGTGGTCGTCTCCAGATTGAAGATGCCGATGACGTCCCGGTCGTTCAGGACATAATCCCGCCCCAGATGAAGATACATACAAGCCTCTTTTCTGCTGCGCCCTCTCAGGCGCTGACGTGTCCTCTCTCCCCGTGGGAAGAGCTACGTCTTATGCCTTGCTCAGGACACCGCCGTTCATCCGGTAGACCTCGCCGTCCGTTTTGAGGAACGCGGTGTCGTCGCAGCTGGTAACGAACGTCTGCTTTTCCCGCATCCGGGTCAGCAGATACTGCTTGCGGCCATCGTCCAGCTCACTGAGCACATCGTCCAGCAGCAGCACCGGGTGTTCCCCGGTAATGGACGCAGCCGCTGCCGCTTCCGCCATTTTCAGGCTCAGGACGACGCTCCGCTGCTGTCCCTGGCTGGCAAACACTCTGGCGGGCTGGCCATCCAGCAGCAGCTCCAGATCTTCCCGGTGGGGGCCGCAAAGGCTCTGCCCGGCCCGGAGCTCTTCGGCCTGGCGGGCTTTGAGCCGAGCCGCCAGGCTGCCCGGCTCAAACTGAGCCGCATACCGCAGGGTGAGCCGTTCGGCTCCCCGGGAAAGCTCCTCATAATTGGCGCAGGCCAGCGGAGCCAGCTTTGCAAGGTACGCCCGCCGCCGCTGCTGGATGGCCTCGCCCTGGAGGGAAAGTTCATTGTTCAGCACTTCCAGCAGGGCTGCTTTTTCCGCATAGGGGCGCTCCGGCGCTGTAGAAGAGCGGCGCAGCAGCGCGTTTTTCTGTTGCAAGGCCCGGACATAGCGGCGGTAGATGGTCAGGTAGCCGGGGTAAAGCTGGCAGAGGGCAGCGTCCAGAAATTTTCGCCGCCCCTCCGGCGCGCCCTTGACCAGGCTCAGATGCCCGGGGTCAAAGACGACAGCCGGAAAACTGCCTGCCAGGCTTGCGGCCCGCTTGGGCGGTGCCCCGTTTACCGAGGCTGTCCGGCCCGGGCGTGGGGAATCCGGTGTGCCGATGGTCAGGCGGACATGGGTCGGGTCATCCGGCTCCTGTTCGTCTTTTTGTGCACGCTGGGTGGACGCTTCCAGTACCGCGAACGGTTCGCCCCGGCGCACCAGCTCGGCATCCTTTCCGCCCCGGAAGCTCTTGCCGCCGGTGAGCAGCCAGATGGCCTCCAGCAGGTTCGTCTTACCCTGGCCGTTGTTGCCGCAGATGACGGTCAGCTCCCGGCCGGGGGTAAGGCTGGCGGAAGCGATATTCCGGTAATTCTGGACTTCAAGTGAGAGCAGACGCATTTACTGCCCCTGCCCGACTTCGATACTCTGGCCATCCAGCTCCACCACATCGCCCGCGCGGCATTTTTTGCCCCGCATGGTGCAGACTTCGCCGTTGACTTTGACGGCCCCGCCCTGCACCAGCTCTTTGGCTTCGCCGCCCGTCTCGCACAGGCCGGCGTATTTCAGCAGGGCGTCCAGTTTGATAAATTCCGTATGGATGAGAATTTTCTGCATAATGTTGCCTCTTAATCATTCTTGAAGCGGACGGGCAGGACCAGGTACAGGAAGTCATTGCCCTCGGCAGGCAGGACCTTGACCGGGCTCAGGGGGCCGCTGATCTCCATTTTGACCTGCTCGGTCCGGGCGTTGCGGAGCGCGTCCAGCAGGTAACGGTTATTGAAGCCGATCTCCACCTCTTCGCCCTCGCACTCGGCGCGGAACTCATCGACGACGCGGCCCAGGTTGGTCTGGCAGCGGACGACGACTTTACCATTTGTAAAACTGATGCGGAGGGGATTTTTTAAACGCTCTGTAATAATCAGAGAGGCGCGCTCGATGGTCTCGATGAACTCTTTTGTGTCCAAAGTCACCCGTGTCCGGCTGCCGGAGGGGATGACATTGTGGTAGTTGAGGAACTCGCCCTCGATCAGGCGGCTCATGATGGTGTAACCGGCAGTCATGAAGACGACATAGCGGCGGTTAGCGCAGATGTGCACCAGCTCCTCGTCGTCGTTGGGCAGCAGGTGGGCCACTTCGGTCATGGTTTTGCTGGGCACGATGATCCGGATGTCCTTGACGGCAGTGACCGGCCGCTCCACGATGGCCAGGCGGTAGCCGTCCAGGGCCACGATGGTCAGTTTGTCGGGCTCGATCTCAAACAGCTCACCGGTATGGGCCGGTTTTTTCTCGTCCTGGCTGACGGCATACAGGGTGCGGTCGATCATGTCCCGCAGCACGCCGGTGGGGATGGTCAGGGTCTCCTCAGCGCCGGTATTGGGAAGCTCGGGGAAGTCGGTTGCGGCCATGGACTGGATCTCAAACTGGGCAACACCACTCTGGATCGTGGTTTTTCCGTTGTCAGCGGATTGAATGGTGATCTGGCCGGCAGGCATCCGGCTGATCATGCTGCTGAGCAGCTTTGCGTTCAGCACGATCTCACCGGGCTCTTTGACGTTCGCTTCAATGGTGGTCACGATGCCCATTTCGAGGTCGTAGCCGGTCAGGGTCAGCTGGAACCCCTCGGCTTTGAGTAAAATGCCCTCCAGTACGGGAATGGTAGAGCGCAGGGTGACTGCTTTGGAAACGCCGTCAATGGCCGCGCTCAGGAGGGTCTTGTCGCAGATGATGTTCAACTTGGTTTCTCTCCTTTTTTCGGATGATATCGGAGAAAGCTGTCCCAAAAGCGGTGGACATTTTCTCTCGATCTATATTGAACTTGTTGTAGTAACCGTAGTAGGGAGTGGGGAACTTGTGGAAAACTCCGGAATGTCTTGGCGGGATGCCGGGGTTTCGGTTTCCACGGGTTTGTGAATCGGGTGTGAAAGAAATGTTGAAATGGGGAAGCCGCGGGTTCTTTCCACTTCCCATGTGGAATCTGAGCGTTGAATGTTGAAAACTCCGTGGAAAGAGTGGAAAGATTCGGCCCAAAACCACTATATCTTGTTCTGTTTTGCACCAATTGTGCGTAAAACTCCCCATATTTTGGGTTTTATCCCCTTTAAAAGTCGGACTTTTAAGCCCGTGCGGGTGTCAGGCCTTGACGTTTTTGATGATGTCGCTGACCGTCTCTCGCAGATGCTGGTCGTTCTTCATGTCCCGCTCCATGGTTTTGAGGGAGTAGACGATGGTGGAATGATCACGGCCCGAGAACTCCCGGCCGATCTCCTCCATGCTCATCCCGGTGACTTCGCGCAGGATGTAGATGGCCACGCGGCGGGCGGAGGCCACATTGGCGTTCCGCTTGGTGCCCCGGATGTCGGCAGGGGAGACGTTGAACGTGCGGGAAACCTCGCCCACGATCTTCTCGATGGTGACGGGCACGGGCTGGGTCTCGTTGAGGATGTCCTTGATGGCGTTCTGTGCCACGCTGATGACGGGCTGGATGCCCTCCAGCATGTAGTAGGCGTTGAGCTTTTTGACAGCGCCTTCCAGCTGGCGGATGTTGTTTTTCAGGTGGTTGGCGATGAACTCGGCTACGTCCTCGGGCAGATCCAGGTGGAGCAGCTCGGCCTTGCGCTTGACGATGGCCACGCGGGTCTCAAAATCCGGCGGCTGGACATCGGCGGTCAGGCCCCACTCAAAGCGGGTGCGCAGACGCTCTTCCAGGCTCTTGATCTCCTTGGCCGGGCGATCAGAGGCGATGACGATCTGCTTGTGGGCATCGTGCAGGGAATTGAACGTGTGGAAGAACTCTTCCTGGGTGGATTCCTTGCCGGCGATGAACTGGATATCGTCCACCAGCAGCAGGTCGGCCACGCGGTATTTCATCCGGAAGTCCTCGGTGCTGCCGGCGCGGATGGCGGCGATCAGCTCGTTGGTGAACTGCTCGCAGGTGACGTACATGATGACAAAATCGGGGTGGGTGCGCTTGATCTCGGTCTGGATGGCCGTCAGCAGATGGGTCTTGCCCAGGCCGGAGCCGCCGTAGATGAACAGCGGGTTATAGGCCCCGGAGGGGTTGGCGGCAACCGCCTGCGCCGCAGCAAACGCAAACTGGTTGGAGGGGCCTTTGATGAAGTTTTCAAACGTGAACTCATAGTTGCCCTGGGGGGAGGCGGGGTTGGCCTCGTACTGCTGGGCAAGCACCACCTCGTGGGGCGGGGTGCTGGGCACCACCAGCGTGATGTCCACATCAAAGCCCAGCACGGTCTTAAAGGCTTCCTTGAGCAGGCCAAGGTAGCGGTCCGTGACGATCTTGCAGATAAAATCGTTCCGCACCGAAAGGGTGATGTGGCTCGAGTCCTCAAAGCTGATGGGCTCGAGGCCGTCGATATAGAGATTATAAGTCGGCTCGGCCATCTGCGTTTTGCAATAGGCCTGAGCGGCTTCTAAAACGTCCTTGAAAGAATCCATAAAACATCCACTCCATTGAAGTTTTCAACAATGCTGCTGATACCAGGTTAGTATACCACAAAAATCTCCCTGCGTCTATATTACTATAAGGTAATTTATAATACATAAGAAAAGACGCATCTGCGCCTTTGTACGGCCCTTGTGGGAGTACACGAAAAAGAGCACAAGATGTTGTGGATGAAAAGTTTTCCACGGGAAACGGGTGAAAAAGTTGAAAGATTTTTCACAGCCGTTTTTCAAAAAAGTTTGCAGGAAAGAGAAAAAAATGCTTGACAGAATGGGATAGTGTGCGATATACTGTTGAATTGCAAGCCTGTCCCCATTTGGGACTCACAGAATGACCCCAATCAGGGGACGAGTTTTTACGGAGGATACAAAACCATGAAGAGAACTTTTCAGCCCAAGAAGCGTCAGCGCAAGGAAGTTCATGGCTTTCTGACCCGCATGAGCACCAAGAACGGCCGCAAGGTCATCAATGCTCGTCGTGCAAAGGGCCGCAAGAGCCTGACTGTCTGATCTGAGCCCGCGTGGCAATGGGTCAGCGCAGAACTGAACATGCGCAAAAGACCGCTGATATTGAATTGGCGGTCTTCTTTTTTATCCAATTGTGCGTTTTAACTAAAAAGTTTCGCAAGAATTGTACCAGAAAAACGCCCGGACAGACTTTCCTTGCGGGCGTTTTTTTGCTATACTGACAAATGAGCTTTGCCTTTGTGCAGGGCTTGTTTGATTCTCGAAGAGGGAGGCGCCAACAAATGCGCTATCGTCCCATCCGCCGCAACGCGGAGTTTGGCCGCGTGTATGCCCGCGGCAAGTCTTATGTCAACCCGGCGCTGGTGCTCTACGTCCTCAAAACACGTGGCAAAAAGACCCGCGTGGGCCTGACGGCCACCAAAAAGATCGGCCACGCCGTCCAGCGCAACCGCGCCCGCCGCGTGATGAAAGCCGCCATTGACGAGCATCTGGATTACAACATCGGCGGCTATGACCTCATCTTTGTGGCCCGGGGCATGACCCCCCGCCTCAAGAGCTGGCAGCTCTCCAGCGTGGTGGCCAAACTGTTTGCCCAGGCCGGCCTGCCGGATAAGGCAAAGCAGCCGGGTGCCAAGCCCCCTGCCACGGTCCCTCCGGTCCGCAGGCCGGAAAGCGAGTGAACCCGCTCTCGGCATGGTCCCGCCGTGCCCTGTGCGTGCCCATCCGCTGGTATCAGAAGTGGATCAGCCCGGGACTGGGGCGCAACTGCCGTTTTACCCCCTCCTGCAGCCAGTATGCCATCGAGGCCATCCAGACCCACGGCTGCATCAAGGGGCTGTTGCTGGCCGCCGCCCGCATTGCCCGGTGCAACCCGCTGGGCCGCTGGGGCTACGACCCCGTGCCGGAGCCCGGCCGCTGGCGCAACCCGGCCCGGAAGCTTTCTCCGGCCAGACTGTTTTCCACAAGACACGGAAAATAAGTGGAAAACAAACCTCTCCGTCACGCCTGCGGCGTGCCACCCGTTCCCCTTTCGGCACTTACGTGCCACCTCCCCCGGCCGGGGGAGACTTTCCGAACAGGGGAGGTGGAGCAGAAAGGCGATTAAAATTTGCTTCTTGTGACGCGCTGCGCTGTGGACAGGCGTCCTTCGATAAAAATAACCGCTCCGCGCCACAGACGGGGCAGAATGGACGAAGCTATGAACCCTTTATACATCCTCGGCGTGCCACTCGGTTATGTGATGGAGTGGATCTACAAGCTGATCCCCAACTACGGCTGGGACATCATCCTCTTCACCCTGCTCATCAACATCGTGAAGACCCCCCTCCAGCTCAACCAGCAGAAAAACACCGTCCGGATGTCGGCATTCCAGCCGATGATCGCGGACATCCAGAAAAAGTACAAGGATAAGCCCGAAAAGCAGAATGAAGAGATCATGAAGCTGCAGCAGGACTTCGGCTACAACCCCATGTCCGGCTGTGCCCCCATGCTCATCAACTTCCTGGTCATGTTCGGCGTTATCGAGGTCGTGTACCGCCCGCTGCAGCGCATCTTCCACATCGGCACCGCTGCCATGAACGCGGCTGGTGATGCCTTGACGGCCCTGGGCATCAGCTTTACCACTGTTACCCGCGACACCAACATCATCGCGCAGGTCATGGCGGGCGAGTCCACCGTGACCAGCGCCTTTACCGCCGACCAGGTCAGCACCATCACCGAGTTTGGCCAGCACATGGATTTCTTTGGCATCGATCTGACCCGTGTGCCTCAGTATAACCTCTCGGCCGATAACCTGCCCCTGCTGATCCTCCCCATCCTGGCCATCGTTACCATGTTCATTTCCACCCACATCAGCATGAAAGCCTCCGGCCAGCAGATGCAGGGCAGCATGAAAGCGACCATGTATATGATGCCCCTGATGTACCTGTTCTTCTGCTTTACCGTGCCCTGCGCGTTCTCTCTGTACTACGTCATTTCCAACGTCATCATGACCGTGCAGACCCAGGTCATGCGCAAGATCTACGACCCCGAAAAGGTCAAGGAAGAGGTCATGGCTGAGATCGCCGCCCACCGCAAGGAGCAGAAGCGCGGTGTGAAGAGCACTACCCTCAAGGTCAAGGACGAAAAGACCGGTGAGATCGTGGAAAAGAATGTCTCCGCCAGTGAGATGAACAAGCGCCGCCTGGAGTATGCCCGCCAGCTGGACGAGGAAAAGTACAAGGACGAGCGCACGGTCCCGCTGAGCGAGCTGGAACACAAAAAGGAGGACTGACCGTATTATGATCCGTACTCAGGAAGCAACCGGCAAGACGGTTGACGAAGCCCGCGCCAACGCCTGCGCCAAGCTGGGCGTCCAGGCCGACGACATCAACGTGAGCTATGAAGTGCTGGAAATGCCCCAGAAGACGGGCTTTCTGGGCCTGAAGCTGACCCCCGCCAAGGTCCGCGTGACCGTGGAGGAGGCAGACCCCGTTCCCGCGGCACCCGTGGTGGAAGAAAAGGCTGCTCCGGCTCCCGTGGCCGAGGAGCCCAAGGCAGAGGAGAAGACCCCTGTGGAGGAAGCTCCCGCCGCCCCTGCAGCAGAAGAAGCTCCCGCCGCGCAGCCCGTGGAGGAGGCGGCGGCAGAGGCTGCCCCTGCTGAGGGCGAAGAGGTGGAAGTGCCCATCAATATCGAAGAGAACAACAAGGTCAAGGCCGCTGTGGACTATCTGCGTGAGGTCATCGCGCGGATGGGCGTGGAGAACGTGACATTCAGCGCCGTGCAGAAAGGCGAGGCTACCATCATCCGTCTGGATGGCGAGAAGCTGGGTGCTCTGATCGGCCGCCGCGGCGAGACCATGGAGAGCCTGTCCTATCTGGCAAGCCTGGTGGCCAACCGCCTGGAGGGCGATTACATCAAGCTGGGCCTGGATGTGGCTGGCTACCGTGATAAGCGCGAGAGCGACCTGACCGCTCTGGCACAGCGCATTGGTGCCAAGGTCCGCAAGACCGGCCGCAGCTTTGCCATGGAGCCCATGAACCCCTATGAGCGCCGCATTATCCACTCTGCCATCGGCAAGATGGAGGGTGTCCGCAGCGAGAGCAAGGGCGAGGGCCGTGACCGCCGTGTGGTCATCTACTCCACCGCTCCCGACGCACAGACCGAGAATACTTACGGCGAGCGCCGCGGCCGTGGCGGCCGTCCCAATGGCCGTCGTCCGGGCGGCAATCGCGGCGGCTACCGTGGTGGGGATCGCAATGAGCGCGGCGGCCGTTCCGGCGGTTATCGTGGCGGTCGCGGCGGCGTCAGCCGTGGTCCCCGCGGCTCCAGCGTGCCGGAGCGCACCTATGCACCCCGTGACGCGGAGAGTGCCGCCCCTGTGGCACCCAAGCGCACCGAGCGCGTGGATGATTTTGCCGATCTGAGCTTCGGCAAGATCGAGCTGTAATTTGGATCTTGAGCTTCGGCAAGATCGAGCTGTAATTTGGATCTTGAGAGCC
>NZ_QTVP01000037.1:0-22689 GCF_003460645.1 Faecalibacterium sp. OF04-11AC
AAAAACGACACCTCTTTGCCAAGGGCTCCCCTGTTAGGAAAGACTCCCGCCGGGGGCAGGGTGGCGACGCAAGTGCCGAAAGGGGAACGGCTGTCGAGCGGATGCGAGACTGAGAGGTTTATCCATTATATTTACTCTGAGCGAAGCCGAGCTTGCCGTCCATGATGAGTTTGGCGGCGGCTTCCATGTCCGGGTAGCGGTCGGTCATCGCTTTGACATCCTCAGGCGGGAACTTGCCCAGTACCCAGGCGGCAAGATCGTAATCCGGATGGGGCTTGGCACCCACGCCAAGACGGATGCGGGGGAAGTTTTCCCCGCCCAGCCGGGCAATGATGCTCTTGAGGCCGTTGTGCCCGCCTGCCGAGCCGGAGGGCCGGATGCGGAGCTTGCCGGGGGCCTGGGTGATGTCGTCGCACAGGACGATGACATGGTCGACCGGGATCTTGAAGAAACCTGCCAGCGGGGCGATGGAGTCGCCCGAAAGGTTCATGTAGGTCAGAGGCTTGAGCAGGACGACCTTGTGGCCCTCCACCTCGCCCTGTCCCCACAGGCCTTGGAACTTGGTCTTGCCCACAGAGATGTTCCACTTGTCGGCCAGTGCGTCCAGCGCGGCAAAACCGGCGTTGTGGCGGGTGCCATCGTACTTTGCTTCGGGGTTGCCAGCCCTGCAATGAGCCAGATATCGTTTTCATTCATGATATGATAATACCTTTTCCTGATAATAGTGTGATACAACATCTAAGTATAACATACGCGCGCGCAAAAAGATATACATTATAAGCGAAAAATGGGCAAAAAATGCCCCCGTGCCGCAGGGCACAGGGGCAAAAGGGTTTATTACAGGTTCAGTGTGATGGCAGCGGCCTTCCAGCGGCCGTCCTCCTTCACCATGGTGATGGTGCCGGATACCTGCGCGGCGGAGGTGCTGTCCGCAGCGGTCAGCAGGGCGGCAGAAAAGTCGTAGCAGTTTTCTGCCCCGGCGTGCTTTTTCAGGGTGAGGTCAGCGGGCGTCAGCTTGTCGCCGGACTGCCCGGCCAGCGCAGTGATGCGGGTGGGCAGACGGTTCGCCATGACCTTGTCAAGGCAGTCGGCAGTCATGGCATCGCCCAGCTGCGCCTGAAGAAAGGCGTACAGCCCATCAGTATCTACCGCAACAAGCCCCGGTTCACTGCCGGCGGGCGCGGCGGCGTCCACGGCCTGCTCCACGGCAGAGGAGCAGGAGAGCAGCTGCTGCACCACGAACTCCGCCTGTTTTTTGGCCGGGTCGCTGCGCAGACGGGTCAGGGCAAACACGGCGGCAACAGCCGCGAAGAAAAGGACAAGGCTCAGCGCCTGCTTGCGAAAATTTCCAGATTTCATACGCGGCTCCTTTCCGGCAGAGGGTTACTTGCTCTGCTCTTTTTCCAGCTTCTGTTTCTTGGCGATGTAGGCCGCCATCTTGGGCTCGGCCCAGCCGTCCAGATTGGTCTGGCGCTCCCGGGCGATGCCCAGCGCCTGCGCGGGCACGTCTTTGGTGATGGTGCTGCCGGCGGCCGTGTAGGCTCCGTTGCCGATCTTGACCGGGGCCACCAGGTTGGTGTTGCAGCCGATGAAGCAGTAATCGCCGATGGTGGTGCGGAACTTATCCTTGCCGTCGTAGTTGCAGGTGACGGTGCCGCAGCCGAAGTTGCAGTACTTGCCCACATCGCTGTCGCCGATGTAGGTCAGGTGGCTGACCGTGTTGCCCCGGGCAAAGTTGGAATTCTTGGTCTCCACATAGGCACCCAGATGGACGCCGTAATCGGTGACGGTGTTGACCCGCACATGGGTGAACGGCCCGATGTTGTTGTGGGGGCCCAGATGACTGCCGTACACTTGGCTGGCGTTGACGGTGGTGCCCTCGTCTACGGTGCTGTCCTCAATGAGGCTGTTGGGGCCGATGACGCAGCCCGCGCCGATGACGGTTTTGCCCCGCAGGATGGTGCCGGACAGGATCTTTGCCCCGGGGGCGATGACGACGCTCTCGTCGATCTCCACGGTACGGCTCTCGATCATAACGCCGTTTGCAATGTGGCGCAGCAGCACTTCTTCACGCTTTGCCTCGGCAGCATCCAGCCGCGCGCGGGCGGCGGAAAAATCAGAATTCATAAAAATACCTCCTCCGGAATGCCCAACTGAGCGACAAACTCGGCCAGAAAGGGCAGTGAGACGGAATGCGACAAATTAAATGGATAGTAAGTTGTATCCAACAAGTGAGAAAAACAACGAAAAATGAGAAAATACTCTCGAAATTCTTCCCATTCTATATTAGCGTAAAAGTGAGTGAAATGCAAGAGATTGCACAAAATTTATCAATTAAATTTGGCGCTTTGACCGATGGAATGACCCGGGATTTCTGGTATAATAGTTTAGCATTCACAATAACAAATGTTCATCGTGACCAAAGACAGAGCAAACGATGAGACCGCCGGAGCGTTGCGCCGGAGGCCACCAATTGGGAGGTAAAGAACGCATGAGCAAAACGTATCTGTACTACTTCAGCGAGGGCAACAAGGCCTTCGGCGGCGACAAGACCACCATGAAGAACATTCTGGGCGGCAAGGGCGCCGGTCTGGCAGAGATGACTGCCGCCGGTATGCCGGTGCCTCAGGCTTCACCATTACCACGGAGGCCTGCACCCAGTATTATGCAGACGGCCGTCAGATCAACGATGAGATCACTGCTGATATCTTCGAGCACGTCAAGGGCCTGGAGGAGATCACCGGCAAGAAGTTTGGCGATAACGCAAACCCCCTGCTGGTCTCCGTCCGTTCCGGCGCGCGTCAGTCCATGCCCGGCATGATGGACACCATCCTGAACCTGGGCCTGAACGACGAGGCTGTTGAGGGCCTGGCCAAGAAGACCAACAACCCCCGCTTTGCATACGACTGCTATCGCCGTTTCGTGCAGATGTTCGCCGACGTCGTCATGATGGTTCCGAAGAGCCTGTTCGAGGTCGAGATCGATAAGATGAAAGAGGTCAAGGGTGTCAAGAACGACGTGGACCTGACCGCTGAGGACCTGAAAGAGCTGGTCGGCATCTTCAAGAAGATCTATGAGGAGAACGAGGGCAAGCCGTTCCCCCAGGATCCCCGTGATCAGCTGATCGAGGCTGTCAAGGCTGTCTTCCGCAGCTGGGACAACCCCCGTGCAAACGTCTACCGCAAGATGAACGAGATCCCCTACGAGTGGGGCACCGCTGTCAACGTCCAGCAGATGGCTTTCGGCAACTCCGGTGATCGTTCCGGTACCGGTGTTGCATTCACCCGTGACCCCGCCACCGGCGCTAAGAAGCTGATGGGCGAGTACCTGATCAATGCACAGGGCGAGGACGTCGTTGCTGGTGTCCGCACCCCGTCTCCCATCAGCCACCTGCACGAGCAGATGCCTGAGGTGTACGATCAGTTCGTTGAGATCGCAACCCGTCTGGAGAACTACTTCCGCGATATGCAGGATATGGAGTTCACCATTGAGGACGGCCACCTGTACATGCTGCAGACCCGTAACGGCAAGCGTACCGCACAGGCTGCTCTGCAGATCGCATGCGACCTGGTGGACGAGGGCATGATCACCGAGCAGGAGGCTGTCCTGCGCGTGGAGCCCAAGCAGCTGGATACCCTGCTGCATCCCCAGTTCGACGCTGCTGCCCTGAAAGCAGCTGAGGTCGTCGGCAAGGGCCTGGCAGCTTCTCCCGGTTCCGCCTGCGGCCAGATCGTCTTCACTGCTGAGGAAGCAGAGGAGAAGGTCAAGTCCGGCGAGATGAAGAAAGTCGTTCTGGTCCGTCTGGAGACCTCTCCCGAGGACATCGTCGGCATGCAGGTTTCTCAGGGCATCCTGACCGTCCGTGGCGGTATGACCAGCCATGCAGCCGTTGTTGCTCGCGGTATGGGCACCTGCTGTGTTTCCGGCTGCGGCAATGACAACGATGTGAAGATCGACGAAGAGGCTAAGACCTTTGAGATCAACGGCCACAAGTTCGTTGAGGGCGATTGGATCTCCATCGATGGCTCTACTGGTAACATCTACGGTGAGCAGATCGCTACGGTTGCAGCTACCGGCAACAAGAACTTCAACCGCTTCATGGGTTGGGCAGACGCAGCTCGTCAGCTGCTGGTCATGACCAACGCCGATAACCCGCGTGACGCACAGCAGGCCGTTGACCTGGGTGCCGAGGGTATTGGCCTGTGCCGTACCGAGCACATGTTCTTCGCTGAGGACCGCATCGCTGCTGTCCGTGAGATGATCTGCGCACGTACCGTTGAGGAACGCAAAGTCGCTCTGGCAAAGGTTGAGCCGTTCCAGGAGGCAGACTTCACCGCGATGTACCGCATCATGGGTGAGCGCCCGATGACCATTCGTTACCTGGATCCGCCTCTGCATGAGTTCCTGCCCACCAAGGCTGAGGACATCGCTGCTCTGGCAAAGGATATGGGCATGACCGCAGAAGAGCTGAACAACGTGGTTGTCAGCCTGCACGAGTTCAACCCCATGATGGGCCATCGTGGCTGCCGTCTGGCTGTTACCTATCCTGAGATCGCTGAGATGCAGACCAACGCTGTCATCAAGGCTGCTCTGAAAGTCTCCGCTGAGACTGGCCACATGATCACCCCGCACATCATGATCCCGCTGGTTGGCGAGGTCAAGGAGCTGAAGTACGTCAAGGACGTCGTGGTTGCAACTGCCGACAAGCTGATTGCTGAGGCTGGTGTGGACATGAAGTACCAGGTTGGTACCATGATCGAGATCCCGCGTGCCGCTCTGACCGCTGGCGATATTGCGAAGGAAGCTGAGTTCTTCAGCTTCGGCACCAACGACCTGACTCAGATGACCTTCGGCTTCAGCCGTGATGATGCTGCCAAGTTCCTGGGCGCATACTACGAGAAGAAGATTTACGAGAGCGATCCGTTCCAGCACCTGGATCAGATCGGTGTCGGCAAGCTGATCAAGATGGCTGCTCACGATGGCCGTGAGACCCGTCCCGACCTGGGCCTGGGCATCTGCGGCGAGCACGGCGGCGATCCCTCCAGCGTCGAGTTCTGCCACAATGTTGGCCTGGACTACGTCAGCTGCTCTCCGTTCCGTGTGCCTATCGCACGTCTGGCTGCCGCTCAGGCTGCGATCAAGAACCCCCGCAAGTAATCGCGTGAGGGCTTGAGAAAGCACAAATAACGCAAACGAACCGCCTCGGTTTCCGAAAGAGGAAGCCGGGGCGGTTTTTTGCGCTCACGGAGGGGCAGATGAAAAACGCAGTATGAATATATACCATATAAAAATGAATATATGCTAAAATTTCGGGAAAATACTTGCATTTTCATTAAAATGGGTGTATTATAACACCCGCCGACGAAATGCCGACAATCAACAAGAGAGGGATCGATACTATTATGTCTTTGAAGAAGAAAATTGCTGCGGCTTTCATCGCCTGTGCGATGACGCTTGCCGTGGTTCCTTCCGCTTTTGCCTGCACGGCACTCTATGTCGGCAGCGACCTCACCGAGGATGGCACCACCATGTTTGGCCGGATCGAGGATCTGGGCACCAACGATTACAACAAGCTGTTCAACATCAGCCCCGCCGGGAAGCACACCGCGGGCGAGGTGTACGAGGGCTGCTACGGCTTTACCTACACCTTCACCCACGACAGCTACCGCTACACCGCTCGCCGGGACGACAACGGTCTGGGTGTCTGCCCGGACTGCGACAGCACCCACGAGCACACCCCCTATGAGGAGGCTGGCACCAACGAGAAGGGCGTCATGGTCTCTGCCACCGAGTCTCTCTACGGCACCGACGCCGTGCTGAGCGTAGACCCCTATGTGGACAACGGCATTGAGGAAGCCGAGATCACCACGGTGCTGCTGAGCGAAGCTTCCACAGCCCGCGAGGGTGTTGCCCTGCTGACCTCCATCTACGACAACGCCGGTGCAGCCGGCGGCTCCGGCGTGTTCATTGCCGACCAGAACGAGACCTGGTTCGTGGAGAACCTGACGGGCCACACCTACCTTGCCCTGAAGCTCTCCTCCAGCGTGGTCTTCATGCAGCCCAACATCGCCGCTATGGGCAAGATCGATCTGGATGACACCGACCATGTGGTGGCCTCTGCCAACCTGATCTCCGTGGCCCAGAAGGCCGGTACCTTTGTGGGCGACGCCGCTGCCAATGTCATCGATCTGGATGCTTCCTACAACGGTGACATCGCATCGGACCGCATGGCAGCCGGCCTGAACTATCTGTACGGCACCGACACCTTTACGAAGGACAACTACAGCGAGACCGACTTTGCTATCAGCAACGTCGGCGAGAACGGTGCCATCGTCCCGGTCTACTCCAATATCCAGCTGACCAAGAAGTTCTCGGTGGAGGATTCCATCCACTTCTTTCAGACCGAGCCCATCGGCAAGACGGGCAATGTGGAGACTCATCTGTTCCAGGTGAGCGCCACCGGCGATCTGAACACCGCCATTACCGAGTGGACCGCTTTTGACGACGACGTGTACAACGCCTTCGTCCCTTACTATCCGATGCTGACCACCGACACTGCAGATGTCTACAAGGTCTCGGTCCATAAGGTCACCCGTTCCGACGAGCAGCCCACCGAGGGCGTCTGGTATCAGGATGCCAAGGGCCGCTACTATACCTACCCGGACGACTGGACCGACTCCTTCTACGGCGTGCGTGACGCCCTCTCCAACCTGCTGACCTACGGCAGCAATGGCAACCAGGTCACCGCAAAGGATCGGGCAGCAGCCAAGGCCAGCTATGCCGCGCTCCAGCAGGAGATCATGGCCGACTACGCCGATATGAAGGCCGCCGTTGCCGCCGCCGACACGCTTGAGGCCAAGCAGGCTGCCGCCACCAACGCCAGCAATGCCATGAGCCAGAAGGTGTACAACACCACCCTGAAGATGTACAATAAGCTCCAGGCCAAGACGGCCGCCCGGGCATGGGTCAGCTCTCTGCTGCACTGAGGCTTTGCAGCGCCTGAGGCGTTTCCCATAAAACCGCAGCGCCCCCGGTTTCCATGACAGGAAGCCGGGGGCGTTTTGTGTATGACTGCTCCTTGCAAACGCAGCCCATTCGTTCTATACACAACCGCCGGAATTTCGCCCTCACTTACAGTGCTGTCCCAATCCATGTCAACAGGAGAGCCGCAGGCTCATCAAGAAGCACCAGCTCTTCAATTTTATCGCAGTTGATCAGCAAAAGAGAGTTGTCCATACAAGGAATGGCCATATATTTTTCAGTGCTATTTTTATAAACTAGCTGCCGGGTATAGGCCGTTATCGGAAACCACAAATATTTTGGCTGACCTTGGACTAAGATGCCTAAGTGTCCCCAAAATCCACCGGGGGAATGGATTGTTGTTGAATCATTTTTGACAAAGTAATTCATGCTGCTGACCGGAGTTTGAAAATAACCGTCGCCCAGTACACCAGTTACTCCGGTTCCAAGGCAATAGGCGACATCTCGCAGTTCTGCGAGGGGGACATCTTTACACAAAAAGATTTGAAAAGCGAGAGACGGTGACTGGTTGAAAATTTAAGAGCGACTGAGTATAATAAAACTGTAAAATGCTTTATTTAGGAAAAGAGGTCTGTATGGCAAAGTTTGTACCATTTATTATAAAAACAGACGGCAGTCAGAATATCAGTGTGAAAATCGTGCGCATGAAAAAATCTGACGCAGTACAGACTGAAAAAGAACCCGTCTGGCAAACAAGCTGGTTGTCAGATTATATTCAGGATGATGCCTTTGAAAAGTATGCCTTAAAGACGAGTAATGGCGAATTGGTTGCGCTGGCTGCATACGAAATATTGGAAAATGACGTGATGGTTCATATTACCTACATTGAGAGCCAGCCGGAAAGCAATCCGACAATTGTCGGGCATTCTAAAAAGTATCAGGGCATTGGCCGGGTGTTGATTGCGTACGGAATCAAGCTGTCGATTGACCATGAATGCGGCGGGACGGTCACATTCGAGGCAAAGGTTCCGGAGCTGGCAGAGCATTATGTCCGGGACTATGGAGCTTGTCCATTGCCGAGTTTTGGCGGAGCACCGCGTTATGAACTTTCTGGTGAGGCGGCAATGAACATCTTTGTAACTTACTTGAAATGAGGTGTGTTTGATGAGTGCAAAAGAATATTTTCAGCGTGATGCAGAGCGAGAGACATTTTATCGCACATTTTATCAAATTTGCAGACGCTTTAATGTCACATGGTCAACAGCAACGCCGGAAGTCCGAGCTTTTATTGAGGAAGTTACCCGTGTGACTTATGAACAGGAAAAAGCAAAGCGTAACGGAGTTTCTCTTAGTACAGTGAAGCCGTTCTTTGGAGATACAGCGTGTTAAAGAAACGGCATATCACTGTTGCGAACGCTCTGCAATTTTGGCGCCCGCTCAGGCTGCGATCAAGAATCCCCGCAAGGTTTTGCGTGAGGGCTTGAGAAAGCACCAATAAAGTATATGACCGCCCCGGTTTCCGTAACAGGAAGCCGGGGCGGTTTTTTGTGCACAAAAAGCGAGTAGAAACTTTGTGCTTCCCTACAAAACTATGAAAAATAATTGACAAGAGTGGGGAATCGGTGCTAGCTTTGAAAAAATAAAGAAAAAATGCTTTAAAATTGCAAAAGTCCATCTTATAGTACAAGCACAATGCTATATCTATCTCGGAAAGTAACACACACCGGACGAACAGGAGGCGCGGCATGAAACTGACCCATTCAAAGTTCCTGGCGGGCAAAACCGATCCGAATAATACGAGCCTCTGGCTGCCGCTCTGGATGCATCTGCGGGATACGGCAGAGATCATGGAATTGCTGGTGCGGAAGTGGCTGCCGGAAAGCGTGAAGAAAGCAACCGACCTGGACGAAGAAGCCCTGATCGCGCTGGCACGCTTTTTGGGCTGGACACATGATCTTGGCAAGAGCGTTGTTGCCTTTCAGAGTGTCCTGATGCCGCTGCTGCCAGAGGCAAGGCAGCGAATGGAGCGCTTTACTACCTTGACCTGCCCGGAGCAGGACCGGAAGAAAACACCTCACGCCGGGCGAGCGAAGCGATTCTGATAGAGCTGAAGTGTCCGCCAGGAATCGCCTCCATTGCGGGGGCCCACCACGGCAAGCCGCAGGAGCAGGAAGAAGTGGAAGCTCAGCTGGTGAGCTGGACATGCAACTACTACCCCAAGGGAGAAAAGGCATTTTGGGAAAGCTGCTGGGATGAGTTGTTTGAGACAGCGCTGAAAGATTGCGGCTACGACGACCCGGCAGAGCTGCCGGACTTGACTCCGCCTACAGAAATTCTGCTGACAGGACTGCTTATCATGGCGGACTGGATCGCCAGCAATACCGAGTATTTTCCGTTGATCCCGGTAGAAGAACTGGGGAACGAAGTGGCTTATCCGGAGCGTGCGGAACGGGCCTGGAATAAATGGGATGAGAAAGACCTGACGGCACCCTGGGAGGCGCAGACTTCTATTGTGGACGCAGAGGAGTTCAAAGCGCGTTTTGGATTCCCACCCAACGCGGTACAGGCTGCTGCCGTGGAAGCAGCCAACAGTGTGAGCGCCCCGGGAATTTTGATTTTAGAGGCCCAGATGGGTGTAGGCAAGACGGAGGCTGCGCTGGCAGCCGCGGAAATTCTGGCGGCGCGGTTTGGCGCGGGTGGAATCTTCTTTGGCTTGCCTACGCAGGCAACGGCAAACGGGATTTTGGGGCGGCTGGTGCAGTGGGCGGACAACCAGCCGGACAGGCTGCTAAAGTGCATCCGGCTGGCCCACGGCATGGCAGAGCTGAACGAAGAGTATATCCGCTTACAGGAGCAGACCGTTCCGGTAGAAGACGACTGGGACGATTCCGAGACAAACGGGCACCGGGTGCAGGTGCACCAGTGGTTCCGGGGCAGCAAGCAGGCGCTGCTGGCCTGCTTTGTCATTGGCACGGTGGACCAGCTGCTCATGGCGGCGCTCAAACAAAAGCATGTGATGCTGCGCCACCTCGGCCTTGCGGGCAAGGTGGTGATCATCGACGAGTGCCATGCCTATGATGCCTACATGAACCGCTACCTTGACCGGGCGCTGGAATGGCTGGGCTGGTATCGGGTGCCGGTGATCTTACTTTCAGCCACGCTGCCGGCCCGGCGGCGGGCAGAGCTGGTGGAAGCCTACCAGCAGAAGCGAACCTCCGCACCAGACGCACCGTGGAAGACCAGCTGCGGCTATCCGCTCCTGACCTGGACGGATGGGGAGGAAGTCCGCCAGACGACCATTCCGCTGGATATGCCCAGCCGGACGGTACAGACGGTTCCGCTGACGGAAGATGGCCTGCCCGGTTTCCTGCGCGAAAAGATGCAGGCGGGCGGCTGCGCGGGTGTCATCGTCAACACCATTAAAAAGGCACAGGCCGTGGCCCGGATGCTGCGGGAAGCTCTGCCGGAAAAAGAAGTGCAGGTGTTCCACGCACAATTCCTGATGCCGGACCGCGCCGCGCGGGAGCAGGAGCTCATGGAGCGGATCGGCAAGCACTCGACTCCGGTCCGGCGGGATGGACTCATTGTGGTGGGCACGCAGGTGCTCGAACAGTCGTTGGACATTGATTTTGACGTTATGGTGACGGAACTTTGCCCGATGGACCTGCTGCTACAGCGCATTGGCCGTCTGCACCGCCACACCTGGCGCTGCCGCCCACAGCCGATGCAGGCAGCCGTCTGCGCAGTGCTGGATACCGGAGAGGAAGCCTTTGATGAGGGCAGCGCGGCAGTCTACGGAAAGTGGCTGCTCTGGCGGACACGGGAACTGCTGCCTCAGACCATCCGCCTGCCGGAAGAGATCTCCCCGCTGGTACAGCAGGTGTATGGCTGGGCGGCGGAGGACAAACTGCCCGAAGACGCCGCCAGTGAGAAGCTGTGCCATAACTATGAACTGGAACAGGGAAAGCGAAAGGACCGGGCAGAGGCTTATCTGGTGCATCACCCGAAGGTGTATAAAAAATTCCCCCGGCTCAATACGCTGGACGGCTGGATGGCAGACGAGGGTGCCTGTTCTGACCCGGCGGCCCGGGCGGCTGTCCGTGACGGCGACCCGTCTGTTGAGGTGCTGGTCATGGTGCAGGGGCGGGATGGCAGCATCCATTTCCTGCCGTGGCAGGAGGGAGGCCGGACGGTAGCGTCCGACTGCCCGCCGCAGCCGGAGGAGGCGCTGAAGATCGCGCGGCAGAAACTGCGGCTCCCGGCAGTGTTTGGCAAGGAATGGAACGTGAAACGCGTCATTGACGAGCTGGAAGCGGACAACCGCCGTCTGCTGGCCCAATGGCAGTTCTCCCCGATGCTGCGCGGGGAGCTGGTGCTGCTGCTGGATGAAACGCTGACGGCCCATCTGGCGGGGATGACGCTCCATTATGACCGTGAGAATGGTCTGGTTTATGAAAAGGAGGAAGCTGATGCAGGAAATTGAGTTCAACCTGTTGACGGAACCCTGGGTCCGTGTCCGTCTGCCGGACAATACCGTGCAGGAAGTTTCTCTGACGGATGCACTGGTCCATGCGCAGGAGTACATGGACCTGGCAGGGGAGATGCCCACCCAGGACGCGGCCATGCTGCGGCTGCTGCTGGCGGTGTTGTTTACGGTCTTCTCCCGCGTGAACGAAGTGGGGGAGCCGGAGCCGCTGGAAGACGAAGAAACCGCTCTGGAGCGCTGGGGAGCGCTGTGGGAACTGAAACATTTCCCGGAGCAGCCCATCCGGGACTATCTGGAGCAGTGGAAAGACCGCTTCTGGCTCTTCCACCCGGAGCGGCCATTCTGGCAGGTGCCGGAGGCGGCTATCGGCACGGAGTACGGCGCAGCAAAGCTGAACGGCGAGATGTCGGAGAGCAGCAATAAGATTCGGCTGTTCCCACTCTATGCCGGGGCGGGCAAAACAGAGATGACCTATGCGCAAGCGGTGCGGTGGCTGCTGAGTGTCAACGGCTATGATGACACCTCGGCAAAGCCAAAGGGCAAAGGACTGCCCTCGGTAGGTGCAGGCTGGCTGGGCAAAATCGGCTATATCCAGGCCAGCGGCGAAAATCTGTTCGAGACGCTGATGCTGAATTTGACTCTGCTGAAAGACGGCACTGAATGCTGGAGTGAAAATAAGCCTGCTGGGAGTTGGATGCGCCCAAGAGCGCAGAGCGAACAGAGATTTTACAGCCGGACAATCCGGCACAGCTGCTCACACTTCAATCCCGTCGGCTGCTCCTCCACCGGGAAAATGGAAAAGTGGATGGTTTTTCTCTGCTGGGCGGCGATTTCTTCCCGCGCGAAAGTGCTTTTGTGGAGCAAATGACCATCTGGCGTAATGCTACGACCAAAAAGAATGAGCCGCCGGTGTTTGTGCCCTGCCGCCATGATGCGGCAAAGCAGTTCTGGCGGGAGTTTCCGTCCGTGTTCTGCAAGGGCGAGGGCAATGTTCATCAGCCGGGCGTGGTGCGCTGGGTAGAAAAAGTACAGCAGCTGCGGTTTTTGAGCCCAAAACGAAGAATCAATTTCCGTATCTCAGCGGTGCAATACGGGGACAAAGACTTTTTCGTGAATGATTCGTTCAGTGATAGTCTGGCATTTCAGGCTGTTCTGCTGGACGAGCTGGGCTATGGCTGGCAGAACCGCATCACTGATGAAATTAGCCGGTGCGAGCAGGCAGCCTCTCTGGTGGGGCACTTGGCGCAGGATATTGCTACTGCCGCGGGCGATAAAAACGGAAATGCCAGCGCCCCGGCCCGTTCCCAGTTCTATTTTGCAGTAGACCAGCCGTTCCGACAGTGGCTGCGGAGCATCGACCCGGAAGAAGATGACATGACCGAAACCACAGCCCGCTGGCAGGTGATCGCCCGCGGCATTGCAGAGCAGCTGGGCCAGCAGATGGTGCTGGAGGCTGGCAGCGCCGCGCTGGTAGGGCACCGGGTCAAGCTGGACGCCGGGAAAAAGACCGAACGGATGGAGCTGTACACGGCTCCCAAAGCTTATAACCGCTTCCGGGCGGGGCTGTACAAACTTTACCCGAAAACAAACGATGAGGGAGGAACGGCATGAGTGAGAAAAACGAGAGCCGCACACAGGCCATCAGGGGCTATGTGGACGGCAAGATTCAATGGCTCTGGGGTCTGCCGGAGAACCAGCGGCGTGCAGAGCTGGCAAAGCTGCGACGGGGCATCGGACATGCACCCGGGGAGCTTCCAGACCTGTGGGGCGGCCTTTTGCAGGGGATGCCTGCGAGCTTTTACGGCACAAATGGCCCCTCCCATGAAGAGTGGGCGGTCTATCTGGCACTGACCCTGTATGCCCTGCACCAGCAGAGCAACGATACTGTGTGCGTGAGCCAGCTCGGCTGCACGCTGGGCCGGGCCGTGCGCAGGCTGGCGGAGCAGACCGTGGCCAGTGGGCAGGACTGGACCGAGAGCAGCATTCTGCGGCGGTTCAACGCGCTGGCTACCGCCGAAGAAATTACCGAGATCAGCCATCATCTGCGGGGCATGATTCAGCTGCTGCGGGCCGCAAAGCCGGACAGCATCCCGCTGGATTACCCGCAGTTGGCTGTTGACCTGTACGGGCTGCAGTGCGATGCCCCGCAGCTGGCACAGCTGCCCGCCAACATCCGCCTGCGGTGGGGGCAGGACCTCTACCGCTACGAGAAGAACGAATCGTCCGAGACGCAGGAAAAGGAGAACTGACTTATGAAAAAGCGTTTGTATGTTGACTTCCATGTGCTGCAGACTGTGCCGCCCAGCTGCATCAACCGGGACGATACGGGCAGCCCCAAAACGGCCATTTACGGCGGCGTGACCCGCGCCCGGGTCTCCTCTCAGGCGTGGAAGCACGCCATGCGGCAGGCCTTTGTAGAGGAAAGCCTGCTGGACGAAGAGGATGTGGGTAAGCGCACCAAAAAGGTGACGGAGCTGGTGGAAAAGGAGATCGCCGCCCTTGCCCCGGAAAAAGATGCTGCCAAGCTGGCCAAGAAGACGCTGGACAATGCAGGCATCAAGAACGATGAGAAAGGCACCAAGGCCCTGTTCTTCATCAGCCAGGCACAGATCAAGGCACTGGCAACATTGGCGGTGGCCGATGATATTGAAGACAAGAAAGCATACAAAGAAGCTCTGCAAAAGGCGCTGAGAAAGAATCCGTCGGTAGACATTGCCTTGTTTGGCCGGATGGTGGCAGATGACCCCTCTCTGAAATTTGATGCCGCTGCACAGGTGGCCCACAGCATTTCTACCCATGCAGTGCAAAACGAATACGACTACTTTACCGCCGTGGATGACTGTCAGGCAGAGGACAACGCGGGCGCAGGCCATCTGGGCACCGTGGAGTACAACTCTGCAACCCTGTACCGCTATGCAACCGTCAATGTGATGGAGCTTGAACGCCATCTGGATGCGAAAAAAGCAGCCGAAGTGGTGCGGAGTTTTGGGGAGGCGTTCATCCGCTCCATGCCCACGGGCAAGCAGAACACCTTTGCCAACCGCACTCTGCCGGATGCCGTCTATGTGACCATCCGGGAGGACCAGCCCGTGAACCTCTGTGGTGCCTTTGAGCGGGCGGTGCGGAAGAGTGCGGAGGGCTACGCGGAGCCCTCCAAGAACGCGTTGCAGGCCTATGCACAGCAGCTGTATCAGAGCTTTGCGGAGGCCCCTGCAAAGAGCTTTACCGTGGGCACCGGGCTGGAAGCACTGGCCCCGGCCCAGCCGCTGAACCCCATGCTGGATGCACTGGAAAAGGCTGTCCGGGATGCGCTTGCCGGAAATGAGGTGGGGTAATGGCAACGCTGTTGCTTCGGTTGGCAGCGCCTTTGCAGGCGTGGGGCGCGGATTCCAAATTCGAGACCCGGAAAACGGCCCGGGAGCCTACCAAGAGCGGAGTGATCGGCCTGCTGGCCGCGGCGCTGGGCCTGCGGCGGGATGAGACCGAGCCATTGACCCGGCTGGCGCAGCTGCGCTTTGGCGTCCGGGTGGAGCGGGAGGGCCAGCTGTTGGTGGATTTCCACATGGCCCGCAACGAGGAGAAAGACCGCTCCTATGTCACCTACCGCCATTACCTCGAAGATGCTGTTTTTCTGGTGGGCCTGGAAAGTGAAGATACCGCTTTGCTGCAGGAACTGGCAGAGGCGCTGACCCACCCGGTGTTTCCGCTGTATCTCGGCCGCCGTGCCTGCCCGCCCACCCTGCCGCTCTGCCTGGGCCTGCGGGAGCAGGGCCTTGTGGAGGCCTTGCAGGCGGAGCCCGCGCTCTGCCCCAGCGGGCCCAAGCCGACCCGCATCGTGGCGGATGCCGCACCGCAGGAGCCGGGGGCTGTCCCGCAGCGGGATGTGCCTCTCTCCTACGACCCGCGGCACCGGCAGTACGGTTACCGCTCGGCCCGGGAGATCTCCCTCCGGCAGCCCGCAGGGCCCCGGAGCCGACCGCCCATGACCCATTCTGTGAATTGTGAGGTGAAGTGCAGATGTATTTATCCCGTGTAGAGCTTGACCCCATCCGCCGCAGCACCATGACGGCGCTGGCGGCACCACAGAAATTCCATGGCGCGGTGGAAAGTGCCTTTTCCGGGGAGCGCCGCCGTCGGTTGTGGCGGCTGGACCGGCTGGGCGAAAAGCTGTATCTGCTCCTCCTCAGCGAGGAGATGCCGGACCTCTCCGGCGTTGTGGAGCAGTTTGGCACCGGAGCGGCACCAGAGTCCCGGAATTATGACCCGCTGCTGGCGCGGATCACACCGGGCAGCCGCTGGCAGTTTCGGTTGGCGGCCAACCCCACCAAAAGCTGCAAAGACGCCCAAAAACCGCAGCGCGGGGAACCGTGGCTGCACACTGCACGACACAGTACCAGAAGCAGTGGCTGTTGGATCGCGCCGCAAAGCACGGCTTTGCCCTAACGGAGGATTCCTTTACCGTGACCCGGGTGCAGTGGCACCACTTTGCCAAGCGCGGCACCCGCCCGGTGTCGCTGCTGGCGGTGACGTATGAGGGCGTTTTGCAGGTGACGGACCCCGAGGCGTTCCGGAACCTGCTGTGTCAGGGCATGGGCCGGGGCAAAGCCTACGGCCTTGGCCTGCTGACCGTGATGCGTGGAGGATAAGACCATGGCGGAGATGCCGGGCATGATCCGGCCAGACCTGCAGGCGCTGCCGCAGGTGAAAGACCGGATGACCTTTTTGTACCTCGAACTCGCCCAAGCTTGCGGTCAGATGCTGGATGGAACTTTTCCCCGCATACGCGGGGGTGATCCCGACATTGCCGCCTTGCAGGCAAAGAACGTGGACTTTTCCCCGCATACGCGGGGGTGATCCCCCAAAGCGGCCGTCCACCTTTGTATGCATTTTCTTTTCCCCGCATACGCGGGGGTGATCCCGAATGGTTCAGAGATCAAAACACACAGCAGCCCTTTTCCCCGCATACGCGGGGGTGATCCCTACCGCAACGCCCGGGCCGCTGGGCTGGACGTCTTTTCCCCGCATACGCGGGGGTGATCCGGGGGGTGAAAATTGCGTACCACCTACGCCACACTTTTCCCCGCATACGCGGGGGTGATCCTACTGATCCAGCAGCAGGCCCAGATTGATGGTCCTTTTCCCCGCACACGCGGGGGTGATCCCCGCATCGGGCGCAATATGCTGCAAGCCATGGTCTTTTCCCCGCATACGCGGGGGTGATCCCACCAGCACGATGATGTGGTGCAGCCATTGCTCCTTTTCCCCGCATACGCGGGGGTAATCCCTGGTCAGATGAGATGTTTGATGGCTCTGTCGGCTTTTCCCCGCTTTTAATGATGCCGTCCATGACCGCTTGCCTTTTCCCCGCATACGCGGGGGTGATCCCCGTGCAAAGCGGTCTGAAGTCGTTGATTATCTCTTTTCCCCGCATACGCGGGGGTGATTCCATCAGGATACCGCCAGCGGGAACAGGCTTGGTCTTTTCCCCGCATACGTGGGGGTGATCCCAGTATATCGACCTGATGATCCAGTCCGACCGCCTTTTCCCCGCACAGGCGGGGGTGATCCAAAAACGTAACGGCTGGGGTGGACAGAACAGCTTCTCCGACATACTCAGAATACTATTTTTTCTCCGCAAAGCAAAAGCAGCGACCTTGTTCATTCAATCAAACCAGGTCACTGCTTTTTGCATGTGTGAAATTTTAGCGATTTACAGCGATGTTTTGCAACTTTTTCTGGAGCTCGGCTTGGATATCGGTGAGGCATTCCAACAAAAGGGGATTGAACGCGCCGCATTCCCCGTTCAGGATCATCCGCATGGCAGTCTCGTGGGAGAACGCCTCTTTGTAGCAGCGCTCACTGGTCAGGGCGTCGTACACATCGGCCAGGGAGACGATCTGCGCGCTGATGGGGATGTCATTGCCCTTGAGGCCGTCCGGGTAGCCCCGGCCATTCCAGCGTTCATGGTGCCAGCGGGCGATGTCGTAGGCGGTTTGCAGCAGGGGCTCATCCTCAAAATTTTCCAGCCGCCGCAGCATGTTGGCACCCTGCATACAGTGGGTCTTGATGACCTCGAACTCCTCTTTACTAGAAATCGTTTTCGGCTTCTGTGCAACAATTTTCTGCGGGGTGGGGTAAAATGGGCAAAAGATTGCAATAAAATCAAAAATCTGGTATGATAAAAAGACGTTTCGCATTGTATCTGTATAGGAGGGAAAAGCCATGCTGATTCCGGTTATTTTATTTATCATCGGCCTGCTCTGCCTGATCAAGGGCGGCGACTGGTTTGTGGATGGCGCTTCGGCGCTGGCCCGGCGGTTCCACCTGCCGGAGCTGCTCATTGGTGCCACGGTGGTGTCCATCGGCACCACCCTGCCCGAGGTGATGGTCTCCACCATGTCGGCGGTGTCCGGCCATGGTGAGATCGCCTACGGCAACGCCATTGGTTCTGTCATCTGCAACGCGGCGCTCATCGCGGCCATTACCATCGCCGTCCGCCCGGGCAAGGTGGACCGTAAGACGCTGGGGATGCCAGTGGCGTTCTTCTTTGCGGCGGCAGCGATCTACTGCGTGGCAGCCTACGGCTTTGGCAAGTTCACCCGGCCTATGGGCCTCATCATGCTGGCCCTGTTCGTGGCCTATATGGTGGCCAACGTGCTCCAAATGAAAAACGCCCCGGCGGGCGCTGAGGCCGAGGCCGAAGCAGAGGCTGCCGAGGAAGAAATGACCCTGACCAAAACGCTGGTGCTTCTGGTGGCGGGTGCCGTGCTCATCGCCGTGGGTGCCAACCTGCTGGTGGACAACGGCACCCTCATTGCCCAGGCGCTGGGCGTGCCCGAGTCCGTCATTGCACTGACCTTTGTGGCCCTGGGCACCTCGCTGCCCGAGCTGGTCACAGCCATCACGTCCCTTGTCAAGGGCTGCAGCGACCTCTCGCTGGGCAACATCGTGGGCGCCAACGTCTTCAATCTGGTGCTGGTCAGCGGCGCGTCCGTGACCATTGCGCCGTTCACCATCCCCCAGAGCTCCACCCTGTTTGGCATCAATTCCAGTCTGGTGCTGGACCTGCCCGTGATGCTGGCCGTCATGGTGCTCATGTGTGTCCCGGCGCTGGTGCGGGGCAAGCTCTCCCGGGTGCAGGGCGTGCTGCTGCTCTGCATCTATGCGGCGTTCTGCGCCATCCAGTTCACCATGTGAGCTGGGGCTGAAACGGAATCAAAACCACAAAAACGTCCCGCAGGGCCTGAACCCTGCGGCGTTTTGTGGTATCATGACGAAATATTACTTTGAATAAGACTCCCAGCGGACAGAGGCGTCCAGCTGGGCGGGGGTCAGGTTGAACACGGCGTCAATGAGGTCGGTGCGGAACGTGGCGTTGCCGGTGCCGTGGGCAAGGCGGCGGGCCTCGGCCAGCTCTCCCGCAACCCCCATCGTCGCCGCCGCCGCGCAGGCCGCCGCAAAGGGCTGGCCGGGCATGGCCCCGCAGAACGCGCCCATGAGGGCGGTGAGCATACAGCCGCTGCCCGTGACGCGGGACATGGTGGCGCAGCCGTTGTGGAGCAGAATGGTTTCTCTGCCGTCCGTCAGCACGTCGATGGGGCCGGAAACGGCCACCACGGCCCCGGTCTGCACTGCCAGCGCTCTGGCAGAAGCCACGGTGCGGGGGAGGGTCTTCTCCGTGATCTGGTCGGCGTCGCTCACGTCCACGCCGCTGCCCGCCGCCCGGCGCTGGGCCAGAGCACGAATCTCCGACGCGTTGCCCCGGATGACCGCAAACTGCACGGCGTCCAGCAGCCGGGCCGATTCCGCCCGGCGGAGGCTGGTGTTGCCGGCGCCCACAGGGTCAAAGACCACGGGTTTGCCTGCCCGGTTGGCCGCCTGCCCGCCCAAAATCATGGACTCCACTTTGTCGATGGCACCCAGATTGCACAGCAGAGCGCTGGCGGCGGCAGCGGTCTCCTGCACTTCCCGGATGTCCGAGGCCATGGTGGGGGAGCCGCCCACGGCCAGAAGGATGTTGGCGCAATCGTTGACGGTGACAAAGTTGGTGATGCAGTCCACCAGCGGGGCGCGGCGGTGCACCTGTTCCAGAGCAGAACCAAAGTTCATGGAGAAAAGCCTCCTTGTGTTATAAAAAAGAAGAGGTCTTGCCGGGGTCAATAAAGCCCTCGCCGTACACTTCGCCCGCCTCCGTGACCATGACCATGCAGCCGGGGTCGATGCGGTAGGCGGCGGTGCGGATGCGGTAGACCTGGGGCCGAGCGCAGACGCAGAGGAGCATCTGCCGCTCGGTGTTGGTGTAGGTGCCAATGGCTTTGAGCATGGTGGAGCCGCGCTCGCACTCGCGGGAGATCTCGTCGGCGATCTCCTGCCCTTTTGTGGTGATGATGGTGAGCATCTTGCTGGAAGAGCTGCCGTACATGACCTTATCAATGACCAACGAGGTGATGACCGTGGTGACGAGGCCGTACAGAACGGAATCCACCGTGCCGAACACGGGCCAGCCCAGCAGGATGACGACTAGATCAATGCCGCCCGTGACCGCCCCGATGGAGAGGTGGGGCCGCAGCACCTTGATGGACATGGTGAGGAAATCCGTGCCGCCGCTGGAAGAGCCCCGCATGTAGAGCAGGGCCAGCGCGAAGCCCCAGGTGACGCCTGCAAACAGGGCTGCCACCAGCGGGTCGCCGGTATAGCAGCCCACCCGGGCAAAGACGACATCCTGAAAAACGGTGCACCACACCATGCTCACCAGCGACTTTGCCAGAAAGGCCCGGCCCACAAAGCGGATGCTCAGGGCCACGAGAGGCAGGTTGAACACCAGCGTGGTGATGCCCACGGGCAGGTGCCACAGGTAGTTGACGATGAGGCCAGGCCCGAGATGCCGCCGGGGGCAAAGTCTGAGCCGCGGGCAAAGTAGCAGATGCTGAGGGCATACAGGAACCCGGCGGCCAGATTGTACAGCTGGTCCACCACGAGGGTGCGCTTGTTCATAAAAATCGCCTCCCGGTATCAAAACAAAAAGAAATTACTGGATGGAAGCTGCCAGAGCGGGAATCTCGCTCAGATTCCCGATGTGGAAGCGGGCCGCGCTCTGGTCAAAGGGGAAGCGCTCGTCCCGCAGGGCGGCCACAAGGCCCCCGGCGGCCGCGCCCGCCTGCACGCCGTAGGTGGAGTCTTCCACGATAAGGCATTCCTCCGGGCGGCGGCCGAGCCGCGCCATGGTGTGGAGATAAATTTCAGGGTCGGGTTTGCTGGCTTCAAACTGCTCCCCGCTGACGATGACGGGGAAAAACTCCATCAGCCCGCACTCGCTCAGCACCTGCCGGATGTTGCTCATGGGGCTGGAGCTGGCCAACGCCAGCTGCAAGCCCATGGCCCGCAGCTGCTTCAGCATGGGGCGGGCTTCCGGGCGGAGGATCTCGGGGAAGTGGATGGGCTCGTTTTCGTCGGCCTGCATCAGCTCTTTTTCAAACTCCGGGGTAAAGGGCACCCGGCAGAGCCTGGCCATAAAGCGGGGATACTCCTGGCTGGACATGCCCACGGTGGGGTACATGCTCTCCAGAGTGACCCAGGGGTATTTTGTTTGCAGGTTGCGGGCCTGCATCCCGAGGTAGACGGGTTCGCTGTCGATGAGCACACCGTCCATATCAAAGATCACGGCCCGGATGGGGGATGGCATAAGAACACTCCTTTCCAGCGGCGGGTTCACCGCGGATGCTCCTGATGATAGGCCTTTTTCTCAGCGTACATTTTCTGATCCAGCTCATTGAGGAAACTCTCGGTGGAGCGGCCATTGTACCGGGCCAGGCCCATAGAGAACGAAAGCTTGAACGGAGCGGTTGTGGTCTGGTTGAAATGGCGCAGGCCATCCTCAATGGCGGCCCGGGTATCTTCCAGCATTTTGCCATTGCCGCGGCTCAGCAGGATGACGAATTCATCGCCCGCCATCCGGATGGCAACAGCGTCCTCCGGCAGGGAGGCGGAAAGGATTTTGCCGATCTCCCGAATGGCCCGGTCGCCCATAGAGTGGCCGTAGCGGTCGTTGATCTTTTTGAAATCGTTCACGTCCATCATGATGCCGTACAGCTGGCGGGGGTTCGTCTTGTGAGCTTTCTCAAGATAGAAGTTCATGTATTTGCGGTTGAACAGGCCGGAAGTCTCGTCCACAAAGGTGTTGAAGTTTTGCAGCTGGATGTGGATGAAGACCATCGCGACCGCTACGGCCAGCCAGCCTGTGGACAGACCGTAGAATATGCCTTGGACGACGGTGCCCAGGATGCAGGGGATGACAAAATAGAACACCGGGAAAAACTCAATGGTAATGCCGGTCTGTTTGGAGCGGGTGACTCGATAAATACTCTCGGCAAAGTAAAGGAACAGCGTGGCATAAAGGAGAAAATTCAGCGGGCCGCGAGAGTAGACATTTTCTGCCGAGACGTGGAAGATGAGCCCGGTGCCGAACAGGTTGATGACCATGAGAAGCTGTACGAGGAGGAGCGGAATGCCCAGCGTCAGGATTTTCCGGTGCAGCCGCCGGGTGCTGCGGTAGATACGGAAATCCACGAACAGGCACCACAAAAAGCCCACCAAAACGGTGGAACCGGTGCAGAGGGTATTGGTAAGGACAACGAGCGTGTGACAGCCCCGGAACGGCTGCCCGTCAATGAGGAAACTGATGGTCTCGGTGACCAGCGCGACCAGCGTGACCGCCAACATTCCATCGTAAAGGACGGCACCGGTCTGTTTTGTCTCACTGTTCCGGACGCGGAGGAGGAACAGAAAGACCACAAGGATGATACCGGTTCCATTTGCGACCAGAATTTCCGGAATGTTCATGGGAAGCCTCCTTTCGCCGTCAGAAGATGAAATGTATGAAAAATCATTTCCTTATGCAAGGACTTTATCCAGTTGGAATTGCAGGATCGTATTCAGCCGGTCGAGTCGTTCAAGCTCCTTTCGGCGAAAACAGGACATACGATCAATCTTATTATATCATGAAAATGGAGCTTGCCAAGGGGAAGAGAAAACGTGATGGCCCTGTTCGAGTCCTGTACCGCCCACATCGCTCTAACGTAAGTCAGGGGCGGAACAAAAAAGAGAGCCGCCAACTTGAACTGCACCCCATTTGTTAGACAGTATGGTATACTGTTTAGGAAATGGGGTGTTTTTGTATGCCAAAGGGAATACCACAGAAAAAATATAGTGGGGAATTCAAAATA
>NZ_QTVP01000038.1:0-20409 GCF_003460645.1 Faecalibacterium sp. OF04-11AC
ACGCGACATCTCCCTCGGCCGGAGGGAGTCTTTCCCAAAGGGGCGAGCCCTTGGCAAAGAGGTTTTGTTTCTCATAGACGCATGGCGTTTTCTATAGACTTTACGGACTGCCAAAGCTCTCACTTTGGGAGAGGTGGCATCGCGTTAGCGATGACGGAGAGGGCAAGCCAGTTGACAAGAAAGGGAAAACCTTATGATACAATGGCTCAAGAAACATTGGGAAGTGCTCAGCTACCTGATCTTTGGGGTGCTGACCACCCTGCTCAATATCCTGCTGTACGCGCTGTTCAACCGGCTGTTCGGCTATACCGCCGCCAACAGCTGGGGCAATGTGCTGGATAACATCCTCTGCATCCTGTTTGCCTACGCCACCAACCGGGCGTTCGTGTTCCGCAGCAAAACGCGGGGCAGGGAGCAGGCAAAAGAGTTTACAGCCTTTGTCTCCTGCCGCCTGGGCACGCTGCTGCTGGACGCCGCCATCATGCTGGTTTTGGGCAACCTGCTGGCGGCCCAGGGCGCGGCGCTGATGGACAGCCTCATGAGCGGCCTGCTGACCCATGCGTTCCACTGGTTTGGCCCGGACACGACGGTGCAGATGGCTTCGAGCTATCTGGGCACGCCTCCGGGCATCTCGGATGGTTCCGCGGCCATTGCCATCATCGGCGGTGCCGACGGCCCCACGGCCATTTTTGTCACCAGCCGCATGGAGGCGCAGGAGCTGTGGGGGCTGTGCGTCAAGGTATTTTCCAATGTGATCGTTGTGGTGCTGAACTATCTGTTCAGCAAACGCATTATTTTTAAAAAGTAAAGCTTCCGGTCATCGTTGCGGAATGCAGGCATTTGTGTTTTGATTTGTACGAAAACCTCTCAGGCCGCGCCTGGGCGCGTCCAGCTCCCCTGCTAAGGGGAGCCAAGACAGAGGAAGCCTCCCGGCAGATGTGCAGACCAGAGCGCAGCGATGACGGGGAGGTTTTGCACATTATTTTCAGGAGGTACGGTATTATGAAACGTGGTTTGAAAGGCTTTGCATTCCTGGTTTCCGGCCTGGTGCTGGGCATCATTGGTGCTACAGCGTCGGTAACGGCCATTGCACTCAGCGCGGTGGGCATGGCAAAAGTACGCCGTGCCAACAAAAATTGAGTTTAGGAGGAAAGAGCATGACCCGTGAAGAGATCTTGTCCCATGTGGACCATACCCTGCTGAAACCCGAGGCTACCTGGCCCCAGATCCAGACCCTCTGTGATGAGGCCATTGCCAACCACACTGCTTCTGTCTGCATCAACACCTGCTACGTCAAGCAGGCGGTGGAGTACATGGCAGGCCGCATCCCCGTGTGCTGCGTCGTCGGCTTCCCCCTGGGCGCCATGGATACCAAGTCCAAGGCATTTGAGGCGAAGACTGCCATTGAGAACGGTGCCGCCGAGGTGGACATGGTCATCAACATCGGCCGCCTGAAGAACAAAGAATACGATGCTGTCCGCGAGGACATCCGCGCGGTGAAAGAGGCTGTGGGCGATAAGATCCTCAAGGTCATCATTGAGACCTGCCTGCTGACCGACGCAGAGAAAGAAAAGATGTGCGACATCGTCTGCGAGGCCGGTGCGGACTACATCAAGACCAGCACCGGTTTCTCCACCGCGGGTGCCAACTTCCATGATGTGGAGCTGATGGTCAAGGGCGTGCGTGGCCGCTGCAAGGTCAAGGCTGCCGGCGGCATCTCCACCGTGGACGACATGGAGAAATTCCTGGCTTTGGGCGCGGACCGTCTGGGCACTTCCCGCGCCGTGAAGATCCTGAACGGCGAGCAGGCCAAGGGCTACTAAGGATCTATTTGCAAGGGAACCGGCAAAGGGCACAGCTTCGGCTGTGCCCTTTTCTGCGTTTTTCCCTGTACGGGAGGGGATTTTGCATCAATTCCAGAAAAATGCTGAAATAAGTGCGACTTTCTCTTGACAATCTGACGCAGGGATGATAGAATACCACACGAAACAACTGAATACCGACTTATCAAGAGCGGCTGAGGGGACAGGCCCTGTGAAGCCCGACAACCTGTGTGTATCACACATAAGGTGCCAAATCCTGCGGGAAACCGAAAGATAAGAGTGCAAACGCTCAGAACTTCGGTTCTGAGCGTTTTTATTTGCGCAAACCTTGAAGTCTGTGTAGGAAGCTGTAGAAGAATATCCACAACGCTACGCTATGGAGGAAAATTTTATGGCAAAGCATCATCTGTTTACTTCCGAGTCCGTTACCGAGGGACATCCCGACAAGATCTGCGATCAGATCTCCGATGCCATCCTCGACGAGATCCTGACCCACGACCCCGAGGCCCGCGTGGCCTGCGAGACCTGTGCCTCTACCGGCATGGTCCACATCATGGGCGAGATCACCACCAACTGCTATGTCGATTTCCAGAAGATCGTCCGCGAGGTCGTGGCCGATATCGGCTACACCCGCGCCAAGTTCGGCTTTGACGCCGACACCTGCGCCGTCATCTCCAATGTGGACGGCCAGAGCCCCGATATCGCCCTCGGCACCAACGATGAGGTCGGCGGTGCAGGCGACCAGGGTATGATGTTTGGCTATGCCTGCGATGAGACCCCGGAGCTGATGCCCATGCCCATCAGCCTGGCCCACAAGCTGGCCAAGAAGCTGACCGAGGTGCGCAAGAGCGGCGAGCTGGATTACCTCCGCCCGGACGGCAAGAGCCAGGTCACCGTGGAGTATATCGACGGCAAGCCCGCCCGTGTGGACGCCGTGGTCATCTCCAGCCAGCACAGCGAGGCCGTGCCTATGGAGCAGCTGCGCGCGGATATCATGGAAAAGGTCATCAAGGCTACCATCCCGGCCGAGCTGCTGGATGAGAACACCAAGTATTATATCAACCCCACCGGCCGCTTTGTTGTGGGCGGTCCCCAGGGCGATACCGGTCTGACCGGCCGTAAGATCATCGTGGATACCTACGGCGGCTATGCACGCCACGGCGGCGGCGCGTTCTCCGGCAAGGACCCCAGCAAGGTGGACCGCAGCGCCGCTTATGCGACCCGCTGGGTGGCTAAGAACATCGTGGCTGCCGGCCTGGCCAAGCAGTGCGAGGTGCAGGTGGCTTACGCCATCGGCGTGGCAAAGCCCGTCTCCATCATGGTGGATACCTTTGGCACCGGCACGGTAGAGGACGAGAAGATCGAGCAGGCTGTGGAAAAGGTGTTTGACCTGACCCCCGCCGCCATCATCCGTGATCTCGACCTGCGCAAGCCCATCTACCGCAAGCTGGCCGCCTACGGCCACATGGGCCGCGAGGACCTGGGCGTGAAGTGGGAGAACACCGACCGCGTGGAAGAACTCAAGGCTGCCGTGGCTGCCCTGTAAGTTTGTTGCAAAGAGCGATGCACATTTGTGCATCGCTTTTTTGCATAAAAGTATGCCTTTTGTAAAAAACTCACAGAGTACGTCTCAAAAAGGAAAAACAGCTGTGCAAGGCGCAGAAAATGCGGGTTGGATGCAAGTTTCTGGTGTCGAAAGAGGGAATTTGTGATAAAATAAAACTGGATGTGCACTTTAACACCTGAACACTGATTTTTGACAAAGGAATATTAAGGAGTGTAACTATGTCTGCCATCAACCCTAAGGACTGTTTTCTGCAGACGAAGGTCGCTGACCTGCGCCTGATCTGCTGCCCCGGTGCCGAGGAGCTTACCAGCCTCATCGACAACCATCTGGTGCGCTGGGCCAACGAAGCTGGCATTGATAAGGAGACGTTCATCATCCCCGCCGAGTGCCCCCGTTTCCAGAGCGGCGACGCAAAGGGCCTCGTCAAGGAGTCTGTGCGCGGCGATGATATCTACATTGTCGTGGACCCGGGCAACTACAGCGTCACCTATAATCTGTTCGGCTATGAGAACCATCTCTCCCCGGATGACCATTTTGCAAACCTCAAGCGTCTCATCCAGGCTGTGGCAGGCAAGGCACACCGCGTGTCCGTCATCATGCCCAGCCTGTACGGCGGCCGTCAGCACCGCCGTGTGGTCCGCGAGAGCCTGGACTGCGCCGTGGCCCTGCAGGAGCTGCAGGCCATGGGCGTGAAGAACATCATCACCTTTGATGCACACGACCCCCGCCTGATGAACGCCGTGCCTCTGATGAGCTTCGACAACGCCATGCCCACCTATCAGGTACTGAAGAACCTGCTCAAGAAGAACCCCGATATCTCCTTTGATAAGGAAAAGTTCATCGTGGTCAGTCCGGACGAGGGCGCTATGAACCGCAATATGTACTTCTCCAGCGTGCTGGGCTGCAACCTGGGCATGTTCTATAAGCGCCGCGATTATACCCGCGTCGTCAACGGCCGCAACCCCATCGTGGCCCATGAGTATCTGGGCGATTCCGTGGAGGGCAAGACCGTCTTCATCGCCGATGATATCATTGCTTCCGGCGAGAGCATGCTGGAGGTTGCCAGCAACCTGAAGGCCCGCGGCGCAAAGCGGATCATCGCGGATGCAACGTTCCCGCTCTTCACCAGCGGCCTGGATAAGTTCGACAAGGCTGTGGAAGAGGGCACCCTGGACTATGTCGTCGGTACCAACCTGACCTACCGCAAGCCGGAGCTGCTGAACCGTGACTGGTACGTCGATGTCGATGTTTCCAAGTACGCGGCATACTTCATTGTGGCTCTGAACCACGATATGTCCGTTTCCAGCATCATCGACCCCATCAAGAAGATCGAGGCCCTGCTGGCAAACCGCAAGTAAGCGTTTTTCCCAAAAGCATTTCCTGCCGTACAGCCCTGTGCTGTGCGGCAGTTTTTGCGTGGGCCGGTTTTCTTTTGGCTGGGAGTATGGTATACTGTCAGGGTAATCGAGCAAGGTAGGAGCAGCAAACGTATGAAAGCAACCATCGTCATCCCCAACATCAACGGCAAAGGCTGGCTGAAAGATTCCATTGAGTCGGTCTACGCCCAGACCGAGCAGGACTTTGAGCTCATCGTGGTGGACAACGGCTCCACGGACGAAAGCCTGGAGCAGGCCCGCGGCTACTGTACCCGGCCCAACTTCACCCTGATTGAAAACGGGTACAACACGGGCTTTTCCCATGCCGTCAATCAGGGCATTGCCCGGGCCCGGAGCGAGTTTGTGGTGCTCTTCAACAATGATGCCTTTGCCGAGCCCCGGTGGCTGGCAGAACTGATCCGCACGGCGGAGCAGGACCCGAAGATCTTCGCGGTGCAGAGCCTGATGATCCGCCACTTTGACCGGGAACTGGCCGACGACGCAGGCGATTACGTCACCTGGATGGGGTTTGCCTGCAAGACAGGCGATGGCCGCAGAGCCAGCCGCTACACCAGACAGAAGCGCATCTTTTCGGCCTGCGGCGGCGCGGCGCTCTACCGCAAGAGCATTCTGGACGAGATCGGCGGCTTTGACGAGAACTTCTTTGCCTACTTTGAGGATGTGGACCTGAGCTGGCGGGCCAACAATGCAGGCTACAAAAACGTGCTCTGCCCCACGGCCAAGTGCTACCACATCTGCGGCGCCAGCACCGGCGCGGTGAAGTACAACGCGTTCAAGAGCCAGCAGAGCGGCCGGAACAGCATCCTGCTCCCGCTCAAGAACGAGCCGCTCCTCATGCTGATTTTAAACTTCCTGCCGCTGGCACTGGGCTATCTGCTCAAGTGCTACAAGTTCCACAAGCAGGGGTTTGGCGAGGCCTGGGACAAGGGGATGCAGGAGGCATTCGACCTGCTCAAGGCCGGGAAGCTGGGCAAGCGCCCGTTCCGTTGGCGCGACCTGCCCCATTATATCCTGATGGAGCTCTGGATGATCTGGAACATGGTGCCCTACCTGTGGTACCGGCTGGTCATCGTCCGGTTTGACCTGAAATAACAGAGCAAATGCAAAATCTCCCCCGGCGATGAAACGTCGAGGGAGATTTTTTGTTGAGGATCTTAAAATTTGAAGGCGGATGCTGTCAATGGCGGCCAGCTCTTCGGCGGTAGGGGATGGTTCGATCGCGTTCCGGAGATGCCTGATACATGGAAAATGGCCTCCTTGATCAGCCAATGATCTCGTACTGGAAGTATTCGCATTTGATCTTGCTGCCTACCTCGATTTCCGGCGGCAGCAGGGCCAGCGCCACGGGGTTCAGTTCGTCGCTTTCAATGTCGGTGCGGCGGAGGTTGACGTAATCGCCGTCAAAGCTGACGACTTCATAATACCAAGGACCCATCGTAAAAACTCCTTTCTGATCCTGCAATTCAGCTCCCCTGGCAGGGGAGCTCCGCGACACGCCCGCATCTGCGGGATGGAGCGGTGAGAGGTTTCATTGATTATCCGGGTCATCCTTGTGCTCATGCTTCCAGTGGTAGTAAGGCCCAAGGATACAGACCGAAGAAAGCACCAGAACGGCGAAGAGGAACGAAGTGGCGCGCTGCATCTTTGTTAAAAAGACGTAAGAAAACTCACACACCGCGAGGATGAGCTCCAGCACGCCGACCCAGCGCTGCCAGATCTCCCGCTCTTTGGACTTCATGCGAGACGAGTATCCCCAGGTGATTTTGCGTTTGCAGACATCACAGACGCCCAGGACAAGCAGCAGGGCTCCCAGTGCAATGCTGAAGATCGGGTAATACATACATAGCGCTCCTTTCTGTCTTGAAAAATCCGGGATTTTACAGCCCCATCATACCATAGCCGCCGCGCGCACACAAGAACGAAATTTCATCCGAAAGAGGGAAGCAAAAAATACACGCAATGCGTGTAACGGCTCTTGTGGATTTTGAAAAAATATGATATACTATTTTCTACTGATGCGCCATCGCCAAGCGGTAAGGCAGGGGACTTTGACTCCCCCATCGTAGGTTCGACTCCTGCTGGCGCAACTGAAAAGCCGCCCGTGTGCTGTTACGCACCGGGCGGCTTTTTGCTGTCTTTTTTCGATTTTCAGTGCCGCCGGATCTTCTTCGGCGCATTTCTCCCGTGCCACGCGTTGAGCAGCAGCCAGAGGCCGTAAATGGCGGCGGAGAGGATGCTGAGGGCGATGACCACTTTCAGGTAGAGGCTGTGCAGGAACTCCTGGAATTTGTCCACGGTGAAGAGGACGGCGTTCCGGTTCACATCCTGCCCGGCCACAAGATTGACCACGCCGATGGTCTCACCGGCCAGCTTGAGCTCCACGGTGCCTACTACATCGCCCTGCTGGATGGGAGCACAGACGTAGTCCGGCAGGTGGAAATATTTCTGGGTGACGGAGCCGTCGCTGGAGGAGGGCAGCAGGGTCATCATGTTGTCATCGGGGTAAAGCTGCAGGGTGTCGGTGTCCGAGGAATACTTGACCGGAATTTCGGCCAAGGCTAAATCGGTGTCCAGCGCGGCCTGGATGGAAAAGCTGTCAAACACCCAGTCGATGAGGTGGACGGTCTCATACAGGGCCGGGCGGCGGTTGGCATAGCCGTAATCGTCGCAGGTGTCCGGGCTCTGCATGATGCAGAAAATATAGGTGGAGCCATTTTTGTTGGCCCAGGAGACGTAGCTCTGGTTGCCGTTGTCGTTTTTGTAGGCCATCACATCGCACATGCCGCCCTGCATGGCGCTGCGGTAGAATTTGCCGCCGCTGGTCTTGTTCAGGGCCACGTTCTGGCTCAGCAGAACAAAGGATTTGGCGTGTTTTTCCTTGGCGGGCATCGTGAACGTGGGAGCGAGGAAATTTCCACAAAGGCATCAAAGCTCATGAGATACCGCAGGATGAGGTACATATCCACGGCGGTGGTCACGTTGCCGCTGTCCAGGCCGCAGGCGTCCGTCCAGGTGCTGTTGGTGGTGCCAATGCGCTGGGAGAGGGTGTTCATCTGGCTCACCCAGCCGGCTAAATCGCCGCCGGAGAGGGAATAGGCCAGGCCCATGGCGGCCTCGTTGGCGTTGCGGGTGACCATGGCATAGATGGCCTCCCGGTAGGTGAACGTTTCGTTGGAGCGCATGTCGGCGTTGTCCGTGTTGTGGACGTAGTCCGAGATGGCAAACGGCATCTGGAACGTGTTGTCCAGCTGGTCGGCGTAGTTGGTCAGCAGCAGGGCAATGGTCATATATTTGGTCAGGCCCCCGGCGGACACCTGTTTCTGGCTGTCTTTTTCGTAGACGATGATGTTGGTGTCAGTGTTGACGACATAGGCGCTCTGGGCCTTGACGTCATAGACAGGGCTGGGGTCGAACATGGCGCTGGCTGTCACGCTCAGGCAGCTGAACAGGACAGCAAACGACAGAAAGAGTGCAAAAATACGTTTCATGTGGACAATTCCTTTAAAAAGCGATATCATATAAAAAGCCGGGGCGGCGGTGCTGCGCCCGGAGAAATGAGCAAAAAACAAAGCCGAACGGCTTCATACTTTATAATAACAGGTTTGCCGGGGTGTGACAAGGCTTTTGCAGTTGTTTCACAAAACGGCAGGGAGGAAATGGATGGTATATCTCACAGGTGATACGCATGGCGAGCTGGACCGCTTCAAGCACGGCAAGCTCCGCTGGCTGGGCAAGCGGGACGTGGTGCTGGTGCTGGGCGATTTCGGGTTTGTGTGGGACGGCAGCAAGGCGGAACAGAAAAAGCTGGACTGGCTGCGCAAGCGCCCCTACACCCTGCTGTTTCTGGACGGCTCCCACGAAAACTATGACCTGCTGGCCCAGTACCCCACGGTGGAACTGTTTGGCGGCAAAGTGCAGGCACTGGGCGGCAATGTGTATCATGTCTGCCGGGGCAGCGTGCTGGAGCTGGAGGGCAAAAAATACCTCTGCTTTGGCGGGGCGGAAAGTCCGGACAAAGATGACCGGGAAGCCGGTGTGAACTGGTGGCCTCAGGAGATGCCCTCCGACGAAGAATATGCCGCCTGCGAGGCGAACCTGGAAGCAAACAGCTGGCAGGTAGATTATGTGCTGACCCACGACGCCCCAAGCAGGTTCCTGGATTTTTCCGCTCTGGCCTCCGGCGAGAGCAACCGCCTGCATCTCTTCCTTGATAAAATTCTCCTCAAGCTGACCTATACCAAGTGGTTCTTCGGCTGCTACCACAAGGACGTGCAGCTCTCCACCAAAAGCCGCTGCGTCTTCTGCGACGTGGTCTGCATGGGGGAGCGGCACGCGAAATTTTCAAGGCATCCATAAAGCAAAACGGACGGGCCCGGCGGCTCGTCCGTTGCTTTTTATACCGGTTCAATTCATTGCCCCGGCTTTCTCAAACATCTGCTGCACCTGAGCGGCCAGCAGGGCGTGGTCCGGGTGTTCCAGCAGCGGGTCTTCGGCCAGCAGGGCCACCGCTTCGCTCTGGGCGGCGTGGAGGGTGCGGGTGTCGTTCATCAGGTCGGCGATCTGCAGGGTGGGCAGGCCGTGCTGGCGGCTGCCGAAGAAATCGCCGGGGCCGCGGGTCTCCAGATCGTACTGGGCCACCGCGAAACCGTCCGAGGTGGAGCAGAGGAACTTGAGCCGCTTCTGGACATTTTCGCTGGTGTTGTCGCTGACAAGGAAGCACCAGCTCTCGGCCGCGCCGCGGCCCACCCGGCCCCGCAGCTGGTGCAGGGCGCTCAGGCCATACCGCTCGGCGTTTTCAATGACCATGACCGTGGCGTTGGGCACATCCACGCCCACCTCGATGACCGTGGTGGAGACGAGGGCGTCCAGCCGCCCGGCCTTGAAATCCTCCATGACGGCGGCTTTCTCCTTGGGCTTGAGCTTGCCGTGCATCAGGCCCACCCGCCGCTCGGGCAGCAGGGCCTTGGCAATGTCCTCATAATAGCGTTTGACGGCGTTCAGCCCGCCGTCCGGCGTTTCCTCGATGGCGGGGCAGACGAGATACACCTGCCGCCCGGCGTCGATCTCCCGGTCCAAAAAGCCGTACAGCGCTTCCCGCTTTTTGCCGGTGATGCACCGGGTCTTGACCGGCTTGCGGCCCGGCGGAAGCTCATCCAGAATGGAGATGTCCAGGTCGCCGTAGATCAGCAGGCCCAGCGTGCGGGGGATGGGGGTAGCGCTCATGACCAGCAGGTGGGGGTTCTCGGCCTTTTCGGCCAGCATCCCCCGCTGGCGCACCCCGAAGCGGTGCTGCTCGTCCACCACGGCCAGGCCCAGCCGGGCAAATTCCACGCCCTCGCTGAGGATGGCGTGGGTGCCGACGATTAAATCGGCCTCGTCGTCCCGGATGGCGGCCAGCGTGGCGCGGCGGGCGGCGGCTTTCATCCCGCCGGTCAGTAGGGCCACTCGCATCCCAAAGGGGGAGAGCAGGCGGTTGAGGTTCTCCGCGTGCTGGGAGGCCAGAATTTCCGTCGGAGCCAGCAGAGCGGCTTGATACCCGCTGCGGATACAGGCCCAGATGGCGGCGGCGGCCACCAGTGTTTTACCGCTGCCCACGTCTCCCTGCAGCAGGCGGTTCATGGAAGTCTCGCCCGCCATGTCGGTTAAAATTTCCTCCACGGCCCGGCGCTGGGCACCGGTGGGGGAGAATGGCAGCAAGGCCCAGAACGGTTCCGGGTCCATCTTTTGCATGGGGGCACCGGTGCGGGCGGCACCCCGGTTCTTCATCCGGCCAATGCCCAGCTGCAGCACCAGCAGCTCTTCGTAGATGAGCCGCCGCCGCGCCGCAAAGGCCTCTTCCTCGCTGGCCGGGCAGTGGATGGCCCGGACGGCCTCCGCCTTGGAGAGCAGGCGGTACTTTTGCAGCATTTCCGGCGGGAGCGGGTCGGGCAGGAGCTCTGCATGGGGGAGGAGCTGGCGGACGCATTTGGCAATGACCCCGCTGGAAAGCCCCTCCGTCTGGGGGTAAACGGCCTCAAAGGGGATGCTCTCCACCTGTGCATCGGTGCGCACCTGCGGGTTGACCATCTGGCGGCGGAGCATCCCGCCCGTGACGATGCCCTGAAAATAATACTCCCGCCCGAGTTCCAGCTTCTGGGCGGCGTAGGGGTTGTTGAACCAGGTGATCTCCAGACTGGAAACATCGTCCCCGGCGGTGATCCGCTCCATCCGCCGCCCACCTGGCAGGACGCGCCCGCCGGGCTTGGCGAATACCTCCGCCTTGACGACACACTCGGTGTCCAGCGGGGCGGTGGCAATGGTGTAGGGCTTGGAAAAATCCAAATACCGGCGCGGGTAGTGGCAAAGCAGATCGGCCAGGGTCACGATGCCCAGTTTTTCAAACCGCTCGGCCGTTTTGGGCCCGACGCCCTTGAGGTAGCGCACCGGGGTATCCGGGGTAAGGGTGGTGTGAGTCTCGGCAGCCACGGGGCCACCTCCTTTCGCTTGCATTTATTATAGCACAAAGAATGCCGCAAAAACAAAAAAATCCCGGAAGCCGCGGCTTCCGGGAATCTTTTGGAGGTGACGACCAGATTTGAACTGGTGGATGAGGGTTTTGCAGACCCTTGCCTTACCACTTGGCCACGTCACCATATTTGGAGTGATGATTACCACTCCATTTGGAGCGGCCGACGAGGCTCGAACTCGCTACCTCCACCTTGGCAAGGTGGCGCTCTACCAGATGAGCTACGGCCGCATATTCGGTGCATTTACCCTTGCACCCGTCATTTCTGACGCCCTGAAACATGTTCAAAGTAGGTAGAAGCTTTCGCCTCAAATGTGGCGACCCGGATCGGGCTCGAACCGACGACCCCCAGCGTGACAGGCTGGTGCTCTAACCAACTGAGCTACCGGGCCATATTGGAGCAACTGTTGCTGCTCCGTTATGGAGCGGCCGACGAGGCTCGAACTCGCTACCTCCACCTTGGCAAGGTGGCGCTCTACCAGATGAGCTACGGCCGCATATAAGATGAAAGGAAATAATTCATTTCATCTTAAAGGTGGTGCCTCCGATCGGAATCGAACCAATGACACGGGGATTTTCAGTCCCCTGCTCTACCGACTGAGCTACAGAGGCGCACCGGACGATGACTATTATACCCGAAATTCCGGATTTGTAAAGAGGAAATTCCAAATTTTTTTGAAAAAAATCAGACTTTTCTTGAAAAATGCGTGAAGACGATGAATAATAAGAGAGGAAATTTGCGCTTTGGGCCGCCGGTGCAGGGAGCAAAATGCGACAAAAGCCAAAATTGACTTTCTTTACAACCTATGGTTTAATAAGAATTGAAAGACAATTCGGCCTGCAGGCGCTGTGCTGCCGGGCCGGGAGGGTAATATGGCGAAAAAACAAGAATACGGCAATGAAAGCATTACTTCCTTAAAAGGCGCCGACCGTGTCCGCAAGCGGCCGGCTGTTATTTTTGGCTCGGACGGCGTGGAGGGCTGCGCCCACTCCATTTTTGAGATCGTCTCCAACTCCATCGATGAGGCCCGCGACGGCCACGGCGACACCATCAATGTCACCCGCTGCAAGGACGGCAGCGTGATCGTGGAGGACTTTGGCCGCGGCATGCCCGTGGACTGGAACAACGGCGAGGGCCGCTACAACTGGGAGCTGCTCTTCTGTGAGATGTACGCAGGCGGCAAGTACGGCGAGGGCGAGGACAACTACGAGTTCAGCCTGGGCCTCAACGGCCTGGGCCTGTGCGCTACCCAGTACGCTTCTGCCTGGATGACGGCGGACATCTACCGGGACGGCTATCATTATCATCTGGACTTTAAAAAGGGCGAAAATGTGGGCGGCCTGCAGAAAGAACCCTACAAGGGACGCCGTACCGGCAGCATCATCCACTGGAAACCGGACGACGAGGTCTTTACCGACATCGACGTGCCCGGCAGCTACTATAAGGATGTGCTCCGGCGGCAGGCGGTGGTCAATGCAGGGCTCACCCTCAATTTCACCGATGAAAAAGAAAAAGACCCCGCCACGGGCAAGGCCTGGAAAGAGAGCTGGTGCTACGCCCACGGCATCGCGGACTATGTGGCCGAAGTAGCCGGGGAGGACAGCCTGACCCCCGTGTACAGCTGCGAGAGCGAGGCCTCCGGCCGGGACCGGGAGGACCAGCCGGATTACAAAGTCAAGATGAGCGCGGCGTTCTGCTTCTCTAATAAGGTGCAGATGCTGGAGTACTACCACAACTCCTCCTGGCTGGAGCACGGCGGCAGCCCGGAACACGCGGTCCGCACCGCGTTCGTCTACCAGATCAACAAGTATCTGAAAGAGAAGAACCTCTATAAAAAAGGCGAGAGCGCCATCAGCTTTCAGGACGTGCAGGACTGCCTGGTCTATGTCTCGTCCAGCTTCTCCACCCGCACCAGCTACGAGAACCAGACCAAAAAGGCCATCACCAACAAATTCGTCTCTCAGGCCATGACGGACTTCCTCAAGCACTATCTGGAAGTTTACTTCCTCGAAAAACCGGAGGAAGCTCAGAAGATCTGCCAGCAGGTGCTGGTGAACAAGCAGAGCCGCGAGCACGCCGAGAAGACCCGCCAGAGCATCAAAAAGACGCTGACCACCCAGATCGACCTGGCCAACCGGGTGCAGAAATTTGTGGACTGCCGCACCAAGGACGCCTCCCGCCGGGAGCTCTACATCGTCGAGGGCGATTCCGCTATGGGCGCTGTCAAGCAGAGCCGCGACAGTGAGTATCAGGCCATCATGCCCATCCGCGGCAAAATTCTGAACTGCCTCAAGGCTGATTATGCCCGCATCTTCAAATCGGACGTCATTGTGGACCTCATCAAGGTCATGGGCTGCGGCGTGGAGCTGGGCGGCAAGCACAACAAGGAGCTGGCGACATTCAATCTGGACAACCTCCGCTTCAATAAGATCGTCATCTGTACCGATGCCGACGTGGACGGCTACCAGATCCGCACCCTGGTGCTCACCATGCTCTACCGGCTGACGCCTACCCTCATCAACGAGGGATACGTCTATATCGCGGAGTCGCCGCTGTATGAGATCAACACCAAGGATCACACCTACTTTGCCTACACCGAGCCGGAAAAGGCGACATTCCTGGAGGAGATCGGCGACAAAAAGTACACCATCCAGCGCTCCAAAGGTCTGGGCGAAAACGACCCCGAGATGATGTGGCTGACCACCATGAACCCCGAGAGCCGCCGCCTCATCAAGGTGCTGCCCACCGATGTGGAAGAGACGGCCCGGGTGTTCGACCTGCTGCTGGGCGATAACCTGGCCGGCCGCAAGGAGCATATCGCGGCCCACGGCGCGGAGTATCTGGACGATCTGGATGTGAGCTGAAAATAAAACTCTCCGTCATCGCGGACGCGATGCCACCTCCCTATGAAAAGGGGAGGCAAGTCAACGGCATCATCCAGATGCAATTTCCCGAAAACGCAGCCGTCCTCTTGGCTCTCCTTTGTAGGAGAGCTGTCGAACGAAGTGAGACTGAGAGGTTTGGCTCGATGACTTTAGAATAGAGGAAATTATGCCAAGAAAATCTTCAAAAAAAGTAGCAAAGCCCGTCCGCCCGCAGCTGGGCGAGGGCGTTGAAATTTTAAACGCGGGCAGCGTGCTGGAAGACCCCATCACCCGCACGCTGGAGACCAACTACATGCCCTACGCCATGAGCGTCATCGTCTCCCGCGCCCTGCCGGAGATCGACGGCTTCAAGCCGGCGCACCGCAAGCTGCTCTACACGATGTACGGGATGGGCCTGCTCAAGGGGGCCCGCACCAAGTCCGCCAACATCGTGGGCAGCACCATGCACCTGAACCCCCACGGCGACGCCGCCATCTATGACACGATGGTCCGCATGGGCCGGGGCAACGAGAGCCTGCTGGTCCCCTTTGTGGACAGCAAGGGCAACTTCGGCAAGGCCTACAGCCGGGATATGTCCTGCGCGGCGGCCCGTTACACCGAGGCCAAGCTCGAAAATGTCTGTGAAGAGCTGTTCCGGGACATCGACAAAGAAACCGTTGATTTCGTTCCCAACTACGATGGCTCCACCACGGAGCCTACGCTGCTGCCGGTCACGTTCCCGACCATTCTGGCCAACAACACGCTGGGCATCGCCGTCGGCATGGCCTGCAACATCTGCTCGTTCAATCTGGCGGAGCTGTGTGCCACTACCATCGCCTGATGAAAGACGCCAAGCATGACATCGCCACCACGATGCCCGCCCCGGATTTTGTAGGCGGCGGCCAGATCATCTATGATGAAGCCAGATGCGGGAAATTTACGAGAAAGGCCGCGGCAGTGTCCGGGTCCGGGCCAAGTACAACGTAGTGCCCGGCGAGAACATGCTGGAGATCACCCAGATCCCGCCCACCACCACGGTGGAAGCCATCATGGATAAAATCTCGGAGCTGGTCAAGGCGGGCAAGCTGAAAGAGATCAGCGACATGCGCGACGAGACCGACCTGAACGGCCTGAAGCTGACGCTGGACCTCAAGCGGGGCGTGGACGCGGACAAGCTGATGGCAAAGCTGTTCAAGGCCACCCCGCTGGAAGACAGCTTCAGCGCCAACTTCAACATTCTGGTCTCCGGCCAGCCCAGAGTCATGGGCGTGCGGGAAATTTTGCAGGAGTGGACGGCGTTCCGGATGGAGTGCGTCCGCCGCCGCACCTACTACGACCTCCACGGCAAAGAAAAGCGGCTCCACCTGCTGCAGGGCCTTGCCGCCATCCTGCTGGACATCGACAAGGCCATCCACATCATCCGCACCACGGAAGAAGAGACGGAAGTGGTCCCCAACCTGATGATCGGCTTTGGCATCGACGAGGTGCAGGCGGACTATGTGGCCGAGATCAAGCTCCGCCACCTGAATCGTGAGTATATCCTCAAGCGAACCAGCGAGATCGAGCAGCTGGAAAAGGACATCGCGGACCTGAACGACGTGCTGGCAAAGCCCGCCCGCATCCGCCGCATCATCATCAACGAGCTGAACGAGGTGGCCAAGAAGTACGGCCAGCCCCGCCGCAGCGAAATTCTCTACGACCTGCCCGAGGAGGAGAACGGTGCAGAGGAAGAGACCGTGCCGGATTACCCCGTCACCGTCTTCTTTACCCGCGATGGCTATCTCAAGAAGATCCCGCCCCAGAGCCTGCGCACCGCCGGTGCCCACAAGCTGAAAGAGGGCGATGAGATCATCCAGCAGGTGGAGACCCGCAACAACATGGAATCGCTCTTCTTCACGGACAAGCAGCAGGTGTACAAAGTGCGTCTGGCCGAGCTGGAGGATGGCAAGGTGGCCCAGATGGGCATTTACCTGCCGGGCGTCTGGGCATGGACGAGGGGGAAAACATCCTCGCCATGGTCATTACCGGCGATTACGCGGGCTATATGTACTTCTTCTTTGCCAACGGCAAGTGCGCGAAAATTCCCCTCAGCTCTTACGCCACCAAGCAGAACCGCCGCAAGCTGCTCAAGGCATACAGCGATAAGGAAGAGCTCTCGCTGATGCTCTACCTGCCCGAGGAGACGGAGCTGGCCATCCGCACCAGCGCCAGCCGGATGCTGCTGGTGGGCACGGCGCAGATCCCGGCCAAGACCACCCGCGACAGCCAGGGCGTGGCCGTCGTCACTTTGAAAAAGAACCAGCGCATTGCCTCCGTCGTCCCGGCGGACACGCTGGAGCTGACCAACCCTCACCGCTACCGCGTCCGCAGCCTGCCCGCCACGGGTGCTCTGATCCGCGCCGAAGACGAGGGAGAGCAGATGAGCCTGCTGTAAAGAACTCCCCCAGTCGCCTGTGGCGCCAGATTCCCCCTTTTGTCACCTGCGGTGACATCTTCCCCCGGCGCGGGGGAAGTCGGCCTCTGAGATGGGGCCTTTGGCATGGTGGCAAAGCTTCTGGTTGAATTGCAAAGTGTCCGGTTTCGCCAGAGGCTCCCTCTCCGAGGGAGCTGGCACGGCGTAAGCTGTGACTGAGGGAGTTCAAGCAGTAGCGGAGACAAGTTTAAATCGTTTATCCTGAAAAGAGGAAGCTATAATGCAAAATATCGACCTGATTTGTGTCGGCAAGCTGAACGCGAAATATTTTGCGGAGGGGGTGGCCGAGTATCAGAAGCGGCTGGCAGCCTTTGCAAATTTCCGGATCATTGAGCTGCCGGAAGAGAAGATCGAGGAGAAAAACGCCTCCGATGCCGTCGTGAAAAAGGCGCTGGAAAAAGAGGGTAAAGCCATCCTGAGCAGTGTCCGGAAAGGCGCTTCCATCGTGGCGCTCTGCATTGAGGGAAAACAGATCTCCTCCGAAGAGCTGGCGCAGTTCCTGGCGGACCGCGCAAACAGCGGGGCGGGGGACGTGGCGTTCGTGATCGGCTCCTCCCACGGCCTGGCGGACGAGGTCAAGCGGGCCGCAGCCCTGAAATTCAGCATGGGGCGGATCACCATGCCCCACCAGCTGGCCCGCCTGGTGCTGACGGAACAGATCTACCGTGCCTGCACCATCAATGCCGGCATGAAATATCATAAGTAAAGTGGAAGAGGGCCGCGGATGCGGCCCTCTTCCACTTTACAAGAAGGAAAAAACATGGTACAGTAAGAATACGCGGCAGTGGGGAAAGCTGCCCGAAACAACACACACGACACGGCAAGCCAGCCGCGGACGGAAAGGATGTTATAACAATGGAACAGAGCGAAAAGACCCTTGATATGATCGTCAATCTCTGCAAGAACCGTGGTTATGTTTTCCCCGGTTCTGAGATCTACGGCGGTCTGGCCAACAGCTGGGATTACGGCCCCCTGGGCGTTGAGTTCAAGAACAACGTCAAGAAAGCATGGCTGAAGAAGTTTGTGCAGGAGAGTCCCTACAATGTCGGCCTGGACGCTGCCATTATCATGAACCCCCAGACCTGGGTGACCACCGGCCACGTTTCCAGCTTCTCGGACCCCCTGCTGGACTGCCGCGCCTGCAAGGCACGCCACCGCGCCGATAAGCTCATTGGCGAGGAGCACCCGGAGGTCAACGTCGATGCCATGAGCTTCGACGAGATGGACCAGTTCATTGCAGAGCATGAGGACATCGTCTGCCCCGTCTGCGGCAAGCACGATTTCACCCCCATCCGTAAGTTCAACCTGATGTTCAAGACGGCCATCGGCGTCACCGAGGACAGCTCTTCCACCTGCTATCTCCGCCCCGAGACGGCACAGGGCATCTTTGTCAACTTTGCCAACATCCAGCGCACCACCCGCCGCAAGCTGCCGTTCGGCGTCTGCCAGGTGGGCAAGGCATTCCGCAACGAGATCACCCCGGGCAACTTTACGTTCCGCACCCGCGAGTTTGAGCAGATGGAGTGCGAGTTCTTCTGCAAGCCCGGCACCGATCTGGACTGGTTTGCTTACTGGAAAGACTACTGCGAGAACTGGCTGCTGAGCCTGGGCATCAAGAAAGAGCACCTGCGCCTGCGTGACCACGAGCCCGCGGAGCTGGCATTCTACAGCCGCGCTACCACCGATATCGAGTATGCGTTCCCGTTCACCGACTGGGGCGAGCTGTGGGGCATTGCAGACCGTACCAACTACGATCTGACCCGCCATCAGGAGGCTTCCGGCAAGAGCCTGGAGTACTTCGACAGCGAGACCAACGAGCACTATATCCCCTACGTCATCGAGCCTTCTCTGGGCTGTGACCGTGTGCGCTGGCATTCCTGTGCGAGGCCTACGATGAGGAGCACCTGACCGACAGCAAGGGCAAGGAGGATATCCGCACCGTGCTGCATCTGCATCCGGCTCTGGCTCCCTACAAGTGTGCTGTGCTGCCCCTGAGCAAGAAGCTGGGCGACAAGGCCATGGAGATCCGCAACGAGCTGAGCAAGTACTTCATGGTGGACTACGACGATACCGGTTCCATCGGCAAGCGTTACCGCCGTGAGGATGAGATCGGCACCCCGTACTGCATCACCGTGGACTTTGACACCGTGGGCGACGAGGCCAAGGGCATCACTGCGGACAACTGCGTCACCGTCCGTGACCGCGACACCATGGAGCAGGTCCGTATGCCCATCGCTGAGCTGAAGAGCTACATCGAGAGCAAGATCGAGTTCTAAAAGACGATTGTTCCGGAGCCGTTCCCGCACAAAAGGGAGCGGCTCTTTTATGTTTGGGTTGTGGACATTTCCGCCCCAAACGGGTATACTGAAACAAAATAAACACGGTTTACACCGCAGGAGGAACCTTTCGTGGAAAACTTTAACGAACTTCTGAAAAAATATGCCGATTTTATCGTCCGGGTGGGTGTGAATCCCCAGCCGGGCCAGACCCTCATCATCCGCTGCCCGCTGGAGGCCGCCCCGCTGGCCCGCCTGTGCGTGCGCAGCGCCTATGAGGCCGGTGCCCGGGACGTGCAGGTGGATTGGAGCGACAACGCTGTTTCCCGCACCCGGATGGAGCTGGGCAGCGAGGAAGCCCTGAGCGACTTCAAACCTTACCAGCTGCGCCGCTATCTCGACTACGCCGAGAGCGAGTGCGGCGTCTGCATCCTGCATCTCCTCGCGGATGATCCGGAGGTCTATGCCGGGTTGGACGGGGCCAAGATCAGCCGGGTGAATGCGGCCAACCGCAAATATATGGCTCCGTGGCGTGAGTACACCATGAACGACCGGGTGCAGTGGTCCATTGCCGCCATGCCCAGTGCTCCCTGGGCCAAAAAGATGTTCCCGGAGCTGGACGAGGCAGCCGCCATCGAGAAGCTGTGGCAGCTCATCTTTGACGTCTGCCGTGTGACGAACGGCGACCCCGTCAACGAGTGGAAAGCACATCTGGACCGCCTGACCACTCTGGGCGAGAAAATGAACGCCTTCGACCTCGAAAGCGTCCACTTCCAGAGCAGCAACGGCACGGACCTGACCGTGGGCATTGCCGACAAGGCCCTCTGGGAGAGTGCCGGCAGCAAGAACGAAAAAGGCGTGTTCTTCCTGCCCAACATCCCCACCGAAGAGGTCTTCACGGCACCCCACAAGGAGAAGGTCAACGGCATCGTCTACGGCACCAAGCCCTACGTCTTTAACGGCCAGCTCATCAAGGGCTTCCATGTGACGTTCAAAGACGGCAAGGTGGTGGAGCACGGGGCCGAGGAGGGCGCGGAGCTGCTGGGCCAGCTCCTGAGCACCGATGAGGGAGCCTGCCACATTGGCGAGGTGGCGCTGGTGCCTGCTTCCAGCCCCATCAACCGGAGCGGCGCGCTCTTCTACAATACTCTGTTCGATGAGAACGCCGCCTGCCACATTGCGTTCGGCGCCAGCTATCCCGGCACCACCCGGAACGGCACGACTCTTTCCAAGGAAGAGCTGCTGGCCCGCGGCATGAACCAGTCTTCCATCCACGAGGACGTCATGATCGGTGCGGAGGACAGCAAGATCACCGGCAAGTGCCGCGATGGCCGCACCGTGACCCTGTTTGAGAACGGTGTCTGGGTTTTGTAAGGCCTGCCCTTGGCCGCAGGGCCCGGCTGCTTTCGATAAAACATAAAACCTGCCCGGCCTGCCAAGGGCTCCCCTGCTAGGAAAGACTCGCCCCGGCGGGGAGGTGGCACACAAGTGTCGAAAGGGGGG
>NZ_QTVP01000039.1:0-19030 GCF_003460645.1 Faecalibacterium sp. OF04-11AC
GGGAGCCCTTGGCAAAGAGGTTTCGTTTTCGATGAAACTGCTTTGTGTTTGCTGGAAAACGGTACGAACTGCCAAAGCCTCCCCTGACAGGGGATGTGGCATCGCGCAGCGATGACAGAGAGGTTATTTTGTGATAGGAGAAACCAAATGTCTCAAAAAAATATGGGCCGTCTTGCGCAGGATATGAAGCGTGAGGTCATCGCCATCATTGGCCGCCTGAAAGACCCCCGCCTGGAGGGTGGTCTGCTGACCGTGACCCGCCTGGACGTGACGCCCGACCTGGATGTTGCCAAGGTCTATGTGAGCGTGATGGGCCGCGCCGACGGCCCCAAGCCCGCCATTGAGGCGCTGAACCGCGCGGCCGGCCATGTGCGCACCGAAGTCAGCAAGAAAATGCACATCCGCAAAGCCCCCCGCTTCGTCTTTGTGGAGGACGACGGTGCAGCCTATGCGGCCCACATCAACGAACTGCTCCGCGAGCTGAATGTCAGCGGCTCCGACGACACGCGGGAGCCGGAAACCGAGGACTAACTCAGCCTTGCGGAAAGGATGGATCATGGGATGACAGAACAACTGAACGTGCAGCAGATGGCCGAGCGCCTCCGTGCTGCGGACAATGTTTTGATTCTGTGCCACAAAAACCCGGATGGGGATACCGTTGGCTGCGGCAGCGCGCTGTACTACGCCCTTAAGGCGCTGGACAAAAACGCGGCTGTCCTCTGCTCCGACGTCATCCCCTCCCGGTATGCGTTTACCAACCCACGCCTGTTCAAGGGCGAGTTTGAGCCCCAGACCGTGGTGGCCGTGGATGTGGCCGGCATCCAGCTCTTTGGTGAGAACAACGGGGTGCCCCAGTATACCCGCCACATTGATTTTTGCATCGACCACCACGCGGGCAACAGCGGCTACGCTGATTTTACCCTGCTGGACGGCCAGGCCGCGGCGGCAGCGGAGCTGTTGTATGAGGTCATCATGGCCATGAAAGTGCCCATGACGGCCCACATTGCCAACTGCCTGTACACCGGTCTCTCCACCGATACCGGCTGCTTCCGCTTTTCCTCCACCACGGCAAAGACCCATCTGGTGGCGGCAAAGCTCATCGAGGCAGGGGCCCAGGTGGAAGAGCTGAACACCCTGCTGTTTGATACCAAGCCCCGCGCCCGGATGGAGGCCGAGCGGATCGCGCGGAACCATCTGGAGTATCATCTGGATGGCCGCTGCGCCCTCATCTACCTCACCCGGGACGAGATCGAGCAGAGCCAGGTGGACCCCGCCGATCTGGAGGAGCTCACCAGCCTGCCCATCAGCATTGAGGGGGTCAAGGTCGGCCTGACCCTCCGCCAGCAGCCCGGCGGCAGCTACCGCATCAGCGTCCGCACCGCCAAGGGCGTGGACGCCTGCGCCATCGCCCGGCGTCTGGGCGGTCAGCGTCCGCACCGCCAAGGGCGTGGACGCCTGCGCCATCGCCCGGCGTCTGGGCGGCGGCGGCCACACCCGCGCGGCGGGCTGTGAGCTGCTGGGCAACCTGGACAACACCAAGAGCGCCATTCTGGCCGAGGTGGAGGCGGAGCTGGATGCTCCCCAGACGCCCGACGGACAGGAGGAAGCCTGATGCAGGGAATCCTCATTGTGGATAAGCCCACGGACTGGACCAGTTTTGATGTGATTGCAAAGCTGCGGGGCATTCTGGGCACCCGGAAGCTGGGCCACAGCGGCACGCTGGACCCCATGGCTACCGGCGTGCTGCCGGTCTTCTGCGGCGGGGCCAGCAAGGCGGTGGACTTACAGCTGGACCACACCAAGGCCTACCGCGCCACCCTCAAACTGGGTGCGCGCACCGATACCGGCGATGTGACCGGTACCGTGCTGGAAACAGCCCCGGTGACTGCCGGGGAAAAAGAGCTGCTGGAGGTGCTGCCCCGCTTTGTGGGGCCCGGATGCAGACGCCGCCCATGTACTCGGCGGTCAAGATCAACGGCCAGCCGCTCTACAAACTGGCGCGGCAGGGCATGGAGGTGGAGCGGAAAGCCCGCCCCATTGAGATCCTGTCCATCCAGTACGAGGGCAGCCCGGCGGAGAATGAGTACACCCTGACGGTCAAATGTTCCAAGGGCACCTATATCCGGGTACTGCTGGAGGAGATCGCGGAGGCCATGGGCCAGAAAGGCACCATGAGCGCCCTGCGCCGCGTTGCGGCCGGGGTCTACACCGAGGCCGACGCCCACAGCCTGGAAGAGATCCAGGCCGCCAAAAACGCGGGCCCCAAGGCCCTGCAGGCCCTGATGCTGCCGGTGGAGAGCGTGTTCACCTCTCTGCCGCTGCTGGTGGCGAGCGAGCGGGTGGAGCAGCACCTGTACAATGGCTGCCCTACCAGCCGCTACCCCGCTGCGGATGGCCGCTACCGGGTGCGGAACGCGCAGGGCCAGTTCCTCGGCCTTGCCAACATCACCGGGGGCGTGCTCCGGGTGGAAAAGCTCTTTGTGGAGCGAAACTGAAGGGAAAGGAATGATGCCAATGCAGATCTATTCACAGCTTGTGCCGCTTGCGCTGGGCAATGCAAATGGCAGTGCCGTGGCTATGGGCTTTTTTGACGGCATCCACATTGGCCACCGCGCCGTCATCGAGGGGGCGGTCCAGTGGGCAAGAGCCCATGGGGCATCCCCGGCGGTATTCACGTTCAAATTGCCCACCGAAAACAAGATGAAAGGCAAGCGCCTCCTCTCCACCGAGGATAAACATGCCCTCATCGAACGTCTGGGCGTGGAGCATTATCTCTGCCCGGATTTTGAGGAGATCAAGGCCATGACGCCCGAGCAGTTCGTGCTGGGCATCGTGCGGGACTGCAACGCCAAAGCGCTTTTCTGCGGCGAAAACTTTACCTTTGGGGCCAAAGCCGCCGGAAACCCGGAACTGCTGCGCAAGCTCTGCGCCCCGCTGGGGGTGGAAGTGGTGGTGCTGCCCATGGCCCGGTTTGAGGAAAAACCGGTCTCTTCCACCCGCATCCGCACGGCGCTGGAGGGCGGCGACATCCCGGCGGCAAACGCCATGCTGGGGATGCCCTACGCGATCCGCTTTGCGGTGCACCACGGGGCTGGTCTGGGCCGGACGCTGGGGGTGCCCACCATCAACCAGCTCTACCCGCAGGGGTTCCAGCTGCCGCGTTTCGGCATCTATATCACCCGGACCAAGATCAGGGATACCTGGTACCCCTCGGCCACCGGCTTGGGCACCCGGCCCACCGTCAACGACGATCTTTCCAAGGTGACCTGCGAGACGTTTATCCCGGGCTTCTCGGGCGACCTGTATGGCACCGACCCGGTGGTGGAGTTTTACGCCTACCTCAGCCCCAGCAAAAAGTTTGATACACTGGACGAGCTGCGGGACTGCATCAACCATGCAGCCCGGCGGGCCCAGGAGTATTTCCAGTAAACGAAAAAACACCGTTCGGCTGAACGGTGTTTTTTGTTTGCAGAAAAGTGAAATGCCGCAATCCTCAATCGAAGAATCTGCCCTTGAGCACGTTTTTGATCACGGCCTGTTTCAGGGCGGGAGAGAGGGTGCTGTCCGCCTCCATGGCGGCAAGCAGCGGTTCTTTCGTTTCCGTCTGGGCGGCGCACCGGGTGATGGCGTGGTCCGCATCGGCATCCAGCACCAGCAGGGCGGGGGAGTCGGGCGTCCAGCGCTGCCATCTGGTGGAGCCGGAAAGCAGCTTTTTGCCGTTGGGGTCGCCGCTGGTGATGAAGTTTTTCAGAGAGGCGCGCAGCTGTTCCGCCATGGCCTGATAGCCTGTGCCGGAGAGGTCGGCCCAGCCGAAGTAGGGGTTGCTGCCAGACAGCATCGGGAGGGCGATGCCCTGGAACGAGCCCAGCAGCGGGATCTGTGTTTTGCTGGCGGAAGAGCCGTACTCGATCTGCCCAGGTAGAGCGGCGCGTCGCTCCGGGCCGCAATCACCTCCGCACTGCCACGGGTGCTGAAGACCCGGCAGAGGGCTGAACCATAGGTGGCGGCAAACTGCTTGGCTGCTTCCAGCTCGTCGGCGGAAAAGCGTTTGGCCTCCTCGCTGGAAAACCAGCTGTCCCGCCGGGCGGCGGCGTTGAATTCATCGGCCCCGGTCAGCAGCAGGGTAGGAATTTCGCTGTACTGAGCCGCTGGATATCCGCCCTCGGGCAGGGTGATGCCGTCAGTATAGAGATGGGGGAAGACGCTCATCCGGAAACCGGCATTTGCCATCAGCGGAGCCAGACGGGCGGCATCCACGCCACAGAGCCAGCTGCGGACCGCAGGGTCTTCCGTCAGCAGCCAGTGCCGCGCGGTTGCTTCGGTCAGAGCCTTGCCGTCCTGCACGGCCAGCGGTGCCAGAGCAGCGGCAAGCGTTTCAGCACTCGTGTTCTCATCCGCGCAGGTCATGCCGCCGGAAATGGAGATGGCTTTCTGGAACCGGCCCACAAACAGGGGACTGGCCAGCAGGGCCATTCCGTCCCGCCCGCCGGCTGCAAAGCCGAGAACCGTGATGTTCTGCGGGTCGCCGCCGAACGATGCGATATTGTCCCGCACCCAGTCCAGCGCCTTGGCCATGTCCAGCAGGGCAAAATTGCCCGTTTCCTCCGGGCCGGAGCAGAACGCGGGCAGGCAGTTGAAGCCGAACAGCCCCAGCCGGTATTCCAGCCCCACGAAGACACAGCCCAGCTGCTCGGCCAGAAATCCGCCCGGAAGCTCCCGCGCGGAGCCGATCTGATTGCCGCCGCTGTGCAGGTAGACGATGACGGGCCGTTTGCTGGTCTTTTCCGTGGTGTAAACGTCTAATTTGAGGCAGTCTTCGGTGCCCAGGGCGCAGGTGCTGTACTGGTACGCCGCCGCGCCGGGGACGGTGCAGTCTTTGGCGTCGGCCCAGGGGGCGGGGTCCTGCGGGGCTGTCCAGCGGGCGTCCCCGGCGGTGGAAGCGCCGTAAGGAATGCCATACCAGACGAGATGCCCCTCCTGCCGGATGCCCTGCACCGGGCCGTGCTGAGTTTGGCATACCGTGCCGATGGGGGCTGCAGCGGCGGCTGCGGGCAGCGAAAAGCCCGGCAGGCTGGCGGCTGCGGCGGCCACGGCTCCGGATTTGAGAAAACTGCGGCGGGAAAACTTGGGTGCTTGCATCGTAAAATCCCTCTCTTGTAAAATACACCTAAATTATAACAGCCCGGGTTTGAAATGCAATGACCGGGCAGCGACAAAATTGTAAAAAATTTTCTTGCTTTTTGCACGGCTTTCTGTTATACTAGCACTGTTACCGCGGCACGGGGCTGGGAGTATGCCCGTTTGGGAGTACCGTTTCCCGCATTCTGTGCTGACGGCAAATAAAATTTTAATAAAGAGGTACTGTACTATGAACAAGCAGGAAGTTATGGCCAAAGTCGCTCTGACCGAGAAGGACACTGGCTCCCCCGAGGTTCAGGTCGCTCTGCTGACCGCTCACATCAACGAGCTGAACGAGCACCTGAAGAAGAACCCGAACGATCACCACAGCCGCCGTGGTCTGATGAAGATGGTTGGCCGCCGCCGCAATCTGCTGGCCTACCTCCAGAAGAAGGACATCGAGCGTTACCGTGCTCTGATCGCAACCCTGGGTCTGCGTAAGTAATAGAAAACAGAGGGCAGGTACCGTGCAATGGTGCCTGCCCTTTGCTGTTTTTTGGCTGGCAGCTTCCCTCTGCGTTCCCCTTAGGAACAACAGGCCGCTGCTGCGTATTGCAGCAGTAAATCGAGCGCCCGTGCCCTTTGCAGGCTGCACAGACGCTGGATTTATTGCTATGATGCGCGGCGGGCAGCCTTTTGGATAAAACTGATCCCGAAAAGGACAAAGGAGGCAAAACCAAATGGCAATTGAATTTGGTTCCCGCAAAGAGACCTTTGAGAACTTCAAGGTCTACGAGACCATGCTGGCGGGCCGCCCGTTCAAGGTGGAAATGGGCAAAATGTGCGGCTTGTCCAATGCAAGCGCTCTGATCCGCTACGGTGAGACCTGCGTGATGTGCAACGTGGTCATGAGCCCCAAACCCCGTGAGGGCGTGGATTTCTTCCCCCTGAACGTGGAGTATGAGGAAAAGCTCTACGCCGCAGGCCGCATCCCCGGCAGCTTTATGCGCCGTGAGGGCCGCCCCGGTGAGCGTGCCATCCTCACCAGCCGCGTGGTGGACCGCCCCATGCGCCCGCTGTTCCCCAAGGAGATGCGGAACGATGTCTGCATCACCATGACCGTCATGAGCCTGGACCCCGATTGCAGCCCTGAGATCGCCGGTATGATCGGTGCCTCTCTGGTCACCGCAGTGTCCGAGATCCCCTGGAACGGCCCCATCGGCGGTGTGCAGGTGGGCCTGGTGGACGGCGAGATCGTCCTCAACCCCACCCAGGAGCAGCGCCGCCACAGCGACCTGGCCCTGACCGTGGCCGCTACCATGGACAAGATCGTCATGATCGAGGCCGGCGCCAACGAGGTGGATGAGGATACCATGCTCAACGCCATCAAGGCGGCTCATGTCGAGATCAAGAAGATCATCGAGTTCATCAACAAGATCGTGGCTGAGCGTGGCAAGCCGAAGATCGATTTCCAGGTCGTGGGCCTGGATATGGATGTCTTCCACGCCATCCAGAACAAGTATCTGGACGACTTCAAGGCTGCCATGGATACCGACGACAAGAACGTCCGCGATGCCGCTCTGCTGCCCATCATGGACAAGATCGCCGAGGAATATCCGGACCTGTCCGAGGCAGACCTCGACCTCGTCAGCTACAAGATGCAGAAGTACGTCGTCCGCCGCTGGCTGCTCGACGAGGGCAAGCGCGTGGATGGCCGCGGCATCAACGAGATCCGCCCGCTGGCTGCCGAAGTCGGCATCCTGCCCCGTGTCCATGGCTCTGGTATGTTCACCCGCGGCCAGACCCAGGTGCTGACCACCTGCACCCTGGGCGGCACCAAGGACAACCAGCTGATGGATGACCTGACCGATGAGCAGACCAAGCGCTACATCCACCATTACAACTTCCCGCCGTACTCCGTCGGTGAGGCCCGCGCACCCCGCAGCCCCGGCCGCCGCGAGATCGGCCACGGCGCACTGGCAGAGCGTGCTCTCGTGCCCGTGCTGCCCTCTCTGGAGGAGTTCCCCTATACCATCGCTGCGTGTCTGAGGTCCTGAGCTCCAACGGCTCTACCTCTCAGGCTTCCATCTGCGGCTCCACGCTGGCCCTGATGGATGCAGGCGTGCCCATCAAGGCCCCCCGTGGCCGGCATCTCCTGCGGCCTGATCACCGAGGGCGACCGCTGGATGACCATGCTGGACATCCAGGGCGTCGAGGACTTCCACGGCGATATGGACTTCAAGGTGGGCGGTACCCGCAAGGGCATCACCGCCATTCAGATGGACATTAAGATCGACGGCCTGACCTATGACATCATTGCCGAGGCATTCGAGAAGTGCCGCAAGGGCCGCCTCTACATCCTGGACGAGATCATTAAGCCCGTCATCGCGCAGCCCCGTGAGGAGTTGAGCCGCTGGGCCCCCAAGATGTTCAGCATGATGATCCCCACCGATAAGATCAAGGACGTCATCGGCAAGGGCGGCAAGGTCATCCAGGACATCTGCGCGACCTGCAACTGCAAGATCGACGTGCAGGAGGACGGCCACGTCTTCGTCTCCGCCGTCGATCAGGAGGACGCGAAGCGCGCCATCTTCACCATCAAGACCATCGTGGAGGACCCCGAGATCGGTGCCATCTACAAGGGCAAGGTCACCCGCCTGATGAACTTCGGTGCGTTCGTTGAGATCGCGCCGGGCAAAGAGGGCCTGGTGCACATCTCCAAGCTGGACACCAAGCGTGTCGAGCGCGTGAGGATGTGGTCGCCGTGGGCGACGCTATCGTCGTCAAGGTCACCGATATCGACCAGCAGGGCCGCATCAACCTCAGCCGCCGCGACGCCATCCTGGCTCTGGAAGCCAAGAAGAACGCCCAGCAGTAAGGCTGTAACCTGAAATAAAAGCAGAAACCTCCCGTTCAGCAGGAATTGTTGAACGGGAGGTTTTTAATCATTTCGGCTTCAGATTGGAGGATGAATCTTTAGGCTTGAATCCGTATGGTCAATTTGAGACGATACTAAACTTCCGTCCTTGCTGTTCGTTTCGCAGTGTGCTAAACTAAACTGAAAGAAATTGTTGAAAACAGGAGGAAACCATCTTGAAACACATTTCGATGTTCGCGCGCCGGGCGGCGGCGCTTTTGCTGGCGGCGGTGCTGCTGGTCGGGGCCATCCCCGCGGCGTTTGCAGAGGAAGAGGGCACCCCGGAGGGCGAGGCAGTCCCGGAGGCCGTCTACACGGTGCCCACCACCATCGGCGGGGCGGATACCACCCTGCTCCCGGCGGAGGAGGAAAACTGCCTGAGCTGGCTGTTCGGCTCGAAAGATACCATCACCATGCCTTACCTGAATATCAAGGGCAAGGGCCTGCGCCGGAATGTGAAACTCAACCTGGTGGACTGCCTGGTGGGCATTACTTACACCGAGCTGGGTTCCATCGGCAGCTTTGTGAGCGCCTCGGCGGCACAGGAAGCCTGGAAAGCCCAGGCTGTGGCCATTCACTCCTACCTGGAATACCACAAAAAGTACGGCTCTTCGGCCAATGCGCTGATCTACACCCCAGTGGACCAGATCCCGGCCTCGGCCCGGTCCGCCATTGAGAAAGCCGTCCGCGCCGTCAAGGACGAGGTGCTGACCTACAACGGCAGCGTCATTGACGCGGTGTGGTCGGCCAGCGCGGGCTACAACACTCAGACGGGCGTCTATGGCACCTGCTCCGGTCTGGACGCCTGGGGGACGGATGTGCCCTACCTCCAGAGCGTGGAGAGCCCCTATGAGCGCCAGTACCATGAGAAAATGCGCCGCATCATCGGCAAGGACTACACCTATCAGGAGTACAACGACAGCAAGACCGGCGAGCCCTACGTCAGCGCCGACACCACCCACAAGGATCTGGGCGGTTTTGTGCAGTACAACACGTTCGTCTCCAATGGCCGCAGCTACCGCAACATCAGCCAGTTTGTGAGCTCCCGTTACTGCTTTGATTTTGGCACCGACGCCAATGGCACCCCCGTGATGACCTACTACGGCTATGGTCACGGCGTGGGCATGAGCCAGTGCGGCGCGGTGGGCTTTGCCGCCGAGCAGGGGATGGGCTACCGTGAGATCCTCCAGCATTACTACACCGGCGTCTCCATGAAGAGCGTGGGCAGTGGTTCCAGCAGCGGCGGCTTCTTTGGCTGGCTGCGGAAGCTGTTCCGCTGACCAAAACGGCGCTGCACTGGAAACCAAAAGGAATTGCGGAAAATCGCTTCTCAAATGCGGCGGAATTTGGTATACTATACAATTGTAACATCAAATGGGAGTTGGAGAAATCGGAATGCAGTTGGACAAGGAAACGAAATTGAAGCAGGAGAAAGAGCGCTGCCGTCAGCTGGCGCAGCGGGTCGCGGAAGAAGCGCGCCCCGCCTCGGCCCAGGTGCTGAACAGCGAGTCTGACCTGCTGGAAAAGGCCCTGCGCCGGGCAGGCATCCGGGCGGAAGAGTGGTCTGCACAGGCTGCAGAGCCTGTGGACCTGCTGGTGGTGGAAGACCCCGTGTGGAGCCATCTGCCCCAGCAGCTGCCCGAGAAAGTGCTGCTGGCCAGTGTGGACAGCACCATGATGGCGGCCTGGGCCGAGCAGCTGGCCCGGCGGGGCTATTACCGTGATTTCCGCTGGCGCAGCAAGGGCCGGGCCCAGCAGTCCGCTCTGTTCTGCACCGGCAGCGCCGTGCCCGCCCCGCTGATGATGGTACAGGGCTACGAGCAGGAGATGGACACCCTGCGGGACCGGATGGTCCGGGCCGAGCGCACCTGCAGCGAGGAAGCCGCCCTGATCGAGCGGCTCCGCAGTGACCTTGCCCTCAGCCGCAGCCACGAGCAGCAGCTGGAAAAGACCCTGAGCGACGTTACCAATTCCACGTTCTGGAAGCTGACCTGGCCCATGCGGTATGCCGTCAGCAAGAGCCGCCAGATCTGGCACACGTTCCCGCTGTTCGTCTTCCTGCATGACCTGCGCGCCATGGGCGTGGAGGGCGTGCGGGAGCAGGCCCGTGCCCGCCGTGAGTATGCAGTCCTCTTCCCCAGCAAGACCCTGCGGGCAGACCGCTTTGCCCCGGTGGAGCTGCTGGTAAAGCAGGCCAGCCACCAGCCCGGCGGCGAGGCAGGCCCCAAGATCAGCATTGTGGTGCCCCTGTACAACACCCCGCTGAATTTCCTCGAGGAGCTGCTGGATTCCGTCGTCAACCAGACCTACCGCAACTGGGAGCTCTGCTGTGTGGACGCCGGGCAGGACACCGCCGTGGGCCAGCATGTGCAGGCCCGCGCCAAGGCAGAGCCCCGCATCCGCTACCAGAAACTGACCGAGAATGAGGGCATTGCCGGGAACACCAACCACGGTTTTGAGCTGGCCACAGGCGATTACATCGCCCTGCTGGATCATGACGATATCCTCCACCCCTGTGCCCTGTGGTACACGGCGCAGGCGATCGTGGAGCAGGGAGCCGATTTCGTCTATACCGACGAGGCGACCTTTGAGGGCAAGGTGGAGAACGTGGTGCTCTACCACTTCAAGCCGGACTTCATGCTGGACAACCTCCGCTCCAACAACTATATCTGCCACCTGACCACGTTCAGCAAGGTGCTGATGGAACAGGCTGGCGGCGGGGAGCGGGCCGAGTACAACGGCAGCCAGGATTACGACCTCTTCCTCCGCCTGACCGAGAAAGCCCAAAAGATCGCCCACATCCCCCATGCGCTCTATTACTGGCGTTCCAGCCCCAACAGCACCGCCAGCGATATCTCCGCCAAGACCTACTGCATCGACGCGGGCATTGCGGCCCTCAAGGCCCACTATGCCCGCTGCGGCGTGGCGGTGGATGACGTCACCCTCATCCCCGGCACCCCGGGCTATTACAAGACGGATTACACCATGGCCCACCCGGGCCGGGTGAGCATCCTCATCCCCACCTGCGACCACATCCGGGATCTGGAGACCTGTGTGGAGTCCATCTACGCCCGCACCACCTACCCGGATTTTGAGATCCTCCTCATTGAGAACAACTCCAAGGAGGAGCAGACGTTCCGCAGCTATGAGCGGATGCGGAAAGAGCACCCGGATACCCTCAAGGTGGTCACCTGGACGGGCAAGGGCTTCAACTACAGCGCCCTGAACAACTTTGGGGCCCGGTACGCCACGGGCGAGTATCTGCTGCTGCTCAACAACGACACCGAGGTCATCACCCCGGGCTGGCTGGAAGAGATGGTCATGTACGCCCAGCAGAAGCGTGTGGGCTGCGTGGGTGCCAAGCTGCTCTACCCCGATGACACCATCCAGCACGCTGGCGTGGGCTTTGGCATCGGCGGCGTGGCGGGCCATCTGCACAAATATTTCCCGGCCACTTCCGACGGCTACATGGGCCGCCTGAACTATGTGCAGGACGTCTACGGGGATACCGCCGCCTGCCTGCTCATCCGGAAAGAAATTTATGACGAGGTCCACGGCCTGGACGAGAGCTACGCCGTGGCGTTCAACGATGTGGACTTCTGTGTCCGCGTCCGGGAGGCCGGTTACACCAACGTCTTCACCCCGTTTGCCCAGCTCTACCACTACGAGAGCAAGAGCCGCGGCATGGAGGACAACCCCGAAAAGCAGAAGCGCTTCCAGGGCGAAGTGCTCCGCTTCCAGGCCCGCTGGGGCGACCTGCTGGCCAAGGGCGACCCCTGCACCAACCCCAACTTTGACATCCAGCGTGAGGACTTCAGCCTCAAAATTCTGCCTTTGGAGTAAAGCCGATGAATCTTTCCGCATGTATTGTTGTCTATAACGGCTATGACGAGGTGCTCAAGGCGGCCCAGACCGTGCTGCAGTTCACCCGCCGCTACCCGCTGACCCTCTATCTGGTGGACAACGCCAGCCCGGACGGCAGCGGCCCCCGGCTGGAACAGGCCGTGCGGGAGGGTCTGCTGGCCCCCGGGCCCGGGCAGCGCGTTGAGGTGCGCTGCCGCAAAGAGAACGGCGGCTTTGGCACCGGCCACAACACCGTCCTGCCGGAGCTTGCCAGCGCCTACCACTTCATCCTCAACCCGGATATCCAGCTCATGGCCGATACCCTCAGCGACCTGGCCGACTGGATGGCCCGGCACCCGGATGCGTGATGGCCCGGCCCGGCCTCGTCTTCCCGGACGGGCGGCCCCAGCGCCTGCCCCTGCGGCGGTGCGCGCTGCGGCCCATGGTCTACCGCCAGCTGTCATTTCTCAAGTTCTGGGAGAAATACAACGAGCAGTACCTCATGGCGGACAAAGACCTGACAAAGCCTACCGAGATCGAGTTCTGCACCGGCAGCTTCTCCGCGGTGCGGACGGCGGAGTTCAAGGCCGTGGGCGGCTTTGACGAGCACTACTTCATGTATGTGGAGGACGCCGACCTCACCCAGAAGATGCGCACCACCGGCAAAGCGTATCTGGTGCCCCAGTACACGGCCATCCATGCCTGGCACCGGGCGGCCCACCGCAGCCTGAAACCGTTCCTCTGGCAGGCCGGCAGCCTGCTGCGGTATTTTAGCAAGTGGGGCTTCAAATTTTAATTTTTCAAAAGAAGAACGGCATGAGCCAGAAATTTTCTGATTCATGCCGTTTTTTTCTTGCTTTTTTGCTGATTTGATAGTAGAATAAGGTGTAATACTATCGCCCCGGGAAAGAAAAGACCGGAGTTTTGCACGGTATTACTGAACATTGTTGACAGCGGACGCAGCTCCGCTTTGAATTAAGCTGCACAACTTTTTTGAAGAATAAAAGGAGTGCACAAATATGAAAGGCATTATTCTGGCCGGCGGTGCCGGCACCCGGCTTTATCCGTTGACGATGGTCACCAGCAAGCAGCTGCTGCCCGTCTACGATAAGCCCATGATCTATTATCCTCTGTCCACCCTCATGCTGGCGGGTATCCAGGATATCCTCATCATTTCAACCCCTACCGACACGCCCCGCTTTGAGGCGCTGCTGGGCGATGGCAGCCAGTACGGCATCCATCTGCAATATAAAGTTCAGCCCTCCCCGGACGGCCTGGCACAGGCATTCATCCTGGGCGAGGAGTTCATTGGCGACGACTGCTGCGCCATGATCCTGGGCGATAACATCTTCTACGGCAACGGCTTCTCCAAGATCTTGAAGACTGCCGCCGCTAACGCCGAGAACAAGGGCCGCTGCACCGTCTTTGGTTATTATGTGCAGGATCCCGAGCGCTTTGGCATCGTCGAGTTCGACCAGAACGGCAAGGTGCTGAGCGTGGAAGAGAAGCCCGAGCACCCCAAGAGCAACTACGCCATCACCGGCCTGTACTTCTACAACAAGGAAGTCGTCAAGATGGCAAAGCAGGTCAAGCCCTCCGCCCGCGGCGAGCTGGAGATCACCACTCTGAACGACATGTACCTCAAGAAAGACGAGCTGGATGTCCAGCTGCTGGGCCGCGGCTTTGCCTGGCTGGATACCGGTACGATGGACAGCCTGGTGGATGCCGCTGACTTTGTGCGGATGATCGAGAAGCGCCAGGGCATCAAGATCAGCGCTCCGGAGGAGATCGCTTACAAGTATGGCTGGATCGACCGCGATACCCTGCTGGAGAGCGCTGCCCGCTACGGCAAGAGCCCCTACGGCCAGCACCTGAAGAATGTCGCCGACGGCAAACTGAGATACTAAGAGTTTAAGGGGAGGGTTATCCCATGAAAATCATCGTCACTGGCTGCAAGGGCCAGCTGGGCACCGAGATCATCAAGCAGCTCCGCGAGGGCCGCAGCGAGATCGGCCCCATCCCGGAAAAGCTGCTCAATGCAACGGTCATTCCGGTGGACCTGCCCGAGCTGGACATTGCCAACTACAAGATGGTGGATGATTTCATCCGCCGCCAGCGCCCGGACGTCATCATCAACTGCGCCGCCTACACCAACGTGGATGGCTGCGAGGTGAACCACGACGCCGCCTACAAGGCAAACGCCATCGGCCCCCGCAACCTGGCACAGGCTGCCACCAAGACGGGTGCCCGCCTGGTGCATGTCTCCACCGACTACGTTTTTCTGGCCGGGAGAACGGCGGCATCGCTCAGGATGAGGCCACCCTGCCCGGCCCCATCAGCGCCTACGGCTCCACCAAGCTCATGGGCGAGAAGTATGTGGAGCAGTTCTGCCACCGCCACTTCATCGTCCGCACGGCCTGGCTGTACAGCTACTACGGCAAAAACTTTGTCAAGACCATCGTCAACGCGGGCAAGAAGTTTGGCAAGCTGGAAGTGGTCAACGACCAGTGCGGCAACCCTACCAACGCGGTGGATCTGGCCCACGAGATTTTACAGCTCTGCGTCACCCACGAGTACGGTCTGTACCACTGCACCGGCGAGGGCATCTGCTCCTGGTATGATTTCGCCTCCGAGATCATCCGCCTGTCCGGTGTGGACGCTACCGTGGCTCCCTGCACCAGCGCCGAGTACAAGGAAAAGCACCCGGAAAGCGCCGACCGCCCCAAGTGGAGCGCCTTGGACAACCGGATGCTCCGCTGCACCGTCGGCAACGAGGTGCGCGATTGGAAAGCTGCCCTGGCCTGCTTCTTTGAGCACTGGGATGGCGAGAATGGCATGAAGTAAGATGACGTCCTAGCCCTCTCAGGCCGCCTATCGGCGTCCAGCTCCCCCAAAGGGGGAGCCTTTGGCAAAGAGATAAACTTTGCGTGGACTGCCAAGGCTCTCACTTTGGGAGAGGTGGCATTGCGAAGCAATGACGGAGAGGGCAAGCCCGCTGACAAGAGAGAATAAACATCGAGGATATATCAATATGAAAACCTATCTGATCACCGGCTGCGCCGGTTTTATCGGCTCCAACTTTGTCCACTATATGCTCAAAAAATACCCCGAGATCCTGCTGGTCAACCTGGATAAGCTGACCTATGCCGGCAATCTCGAAAACCTGAAAGACGTGGAAGGCGACCCCCGCCATGTCTTTGTGCAGGGCGATATCTGCGATAAGGAGCTGGTGGAGAGCCTGTTCGCAAAGTATGATTTCGATTACGTCATCAACTTTGCGGCCGAGAGCCATGTGGACCGTTCCATCAAGAACCCCGAGATCTTTGTCCAGAGCAACGTCATGGGCACCGTGAACCTGCTGCAGCGTGCAAAAGAGGCATGGTACGATGCTGACGCCAAGACCTGGAAAGAGGGCAAGAAGTACGTTCAGGTCTCTACCGACGAGGTCTACGGCGCTCTGGGTGCCGAGGGCTTCTTCATGGAGACCACCCCGCTGTGCCCCCACAGCCCCTACTCCGCTTCCAAGGCCAGCGCGGATATGTTCGTCAAGGCATTCCACGATACCTATGGGATGCCCATCAACATCACCCGCTGCTCCAACAACTACGGCCCCTACCAGTTCCCCGAGAAGCTGATCCCCCTGATGATCAACAACGTCAAGCACCACAAGCAGCTGCCCGTCTACGGCGACGGAATGCAGATCCGCGACTGGCTGTATGTGGAGGACCACTGCAAGGCCATTGATATGGTGGCCAACGGCGGCAAGATCGGCGAGGTGTACAACGTGGGCGGCCACAACGAGCGCCCCAACATCTTCATCGTCAAGACCATCATCAGCCAGCTGCATGACCGCCTGAAAGACGACGGCATCAGCGAGGACCTCATCAAGCATGTGGCCGACCGTCTGGGCCACGACCGCCGCTACGGCATCGATCCCACCAAGATCAAGAACGATCTGGGCTGGTATCCCGAGACCCCGTTTGAGAAAGGCATCGTCCTGACCATCGACTGGTACCTCAACCACGAGGAGTGGATGGAGCACATCACCAGCGGCAACTACCAGAAGTACTACGAGGAAATGTACAAGAATAAGTAAGCGGAATTTCCGCGTTGCAATGAGAATGGCCCCCGCCGGAAGCAAGATCCCGGCGGGGGCCATTTTGCTGCCCGTTACGGGTGGGGCAGGGCGTTTAGAACATCTTTTCCCAGGTGGCGCTGCCCACCGAGCCATCGGCGGTCAGGCTGTTCCGCTTCTGGTAGCGGCGGACGGCTTCCGTGGTCTTGGCACCATATTTGCCGTCAGCGGTCAGGGTCTCGCCCTCGCCGCGCAGTTTCTGCTGCACCAGCCGGACGGTTCCGCCGGAGTCGCCCTGCCGCAGCACGATGCCGGGGTAGGGCACATGGAGGCCGTGGGCAGCGGTGTATTTGGCGTAGATGGCATTCCAGGTGTTGGCACCCACTTTGCCGTCCACAGTCAGCTTGTTCCGCAGCTGGAACTCGGTCACGGCTTTCTCGCTGGCGGTGCCAAAATGGCCATCCACCTTGAGGATGTCGTGCCAGGTGCAGGCGTCGCGCAGGCCGTTGAGCCAGGTCTGCACCAGTGCCACGTCGGGGCCTGAAGAGCCACGCTGGATGAGGGAATAATAAGCGGGAATTGCCATGTGTGTGGTCACACTCCTTTCCGCCACAGGTTATGCGGCAGGGGAGAGGAGTGTGCCCTCTCAGTCTCGCTCCGCTCGCCAGGATCCTCCTTTTGTCTCTGCGCACTCCTCCCGTCCGCGGAGGAGTCTTTCCCAAAGGGGGAGCCCTTGGCAGGTCGGTCAGCAGGAGCGCTGAGGGAAAATTCTGGGCCCTGTTCATGGACGAAGAAGAATCTGATCTTGCTGAGGAGCGCAATGGCTTTGTACAAAATCGACGAGCCGGAACCGGACGATGTACTCCCCGCAGATGAGGTCATTCTCCTGCGGGAGGGCATAGCTGCCGCAGGCCGCGCGGCAGAGGCCCGGGTAGAGCACGCACCACCAGTTTTTGCCGCTGCAGTCATTCTCCCCCAGCGTGAGGCGCACAGCGTCGTACCGCCCAGCGGGAAGGGCGCGTTTTGATACCGGGTGGCGGCAAAGTACATGTTCACCAGTTCCACCCGGGCCGCCGGGGCAAGGCCAAGCCGAGCCAGCGTCTGGCGGGCGGTCAGCTCCAGCGCGGGCAGATTCTGTGCCGCCCAGTGCAGGGCTTCCGGCTGGGTGGATGCCCTGCACTGGGCATCCGTATAGGCCAGCAGGGCGTCCCGCACGGCCAGCTTGGCGGTCTGGTCCTGCAGGCTGTCACTGTCGGCTTTGATGTGGAGCCGCAGGGTGTCGGCACAGAGGGCGGCCCCGGTGTCCAGCTGGGCCCGGCCCCAGTCCAGCGCAAACCCGCTCAAACCGGCCAGCACGCACCCCAGCGCCAGCGCGGCACACCACACCGCCATTTCCCGGCGGGATAATTTTTTTGCAAACATAAAAACAGGCCCCTCTCTGGAAAAGTTATCCAGAGTATGGGCCTGTTTTTCAACGTTGATACAAAAACGATCAGTTCTTCAGCGACTGCATGGGAGCCGGCAGACGGCCGCCGCGGTTGATGAAGACCGAGGGGTCGTGCTGGTTGACGGGCATGATGGGGCCGTAACCCAGCAGGCCGCCGAAGTCCAGGATCTCGCCCGCCTTGCGGCCAATGGCCGGGATGACGCGGACGGCGGTGGTCTTGCTGTTCACCATGCCGATGGCGGCTTCGTCCGCAATGAGGGCGCTGATGACGGCCGGGGTGGTGTCGCCCGGGATGATGACCATGTCGATGCCCACCGAGCAGACCGCCGTCATGGCTTCCAGCTTCTCAATGGTCAGGCAGCCGGTCTCCGCCGCGTGGATCATGCCGGCGTCCTCACTGACCGGAATGAAAGCACCGGACAGGCCGCCGACGTGGTTGGAGGCCATGACGCCGCCCTTTTTCACGGCGTCGTTCAGCAGGGCCAGGCAGGCCGTGGTGCCGCAGCAGCCGCAGGTCTCCAGACCCATCTCTTCGAGAATGTTGGCCACGCTGTCGCCCACCGCCGGGGTAGGAGCCAGCGAGAGATCAATAATGCCTGCGGGCACGCCCAGTGCCTGGGAGGCAAGGTTTGCCACCAGCTGGCCCACGCGGGTGATCTTGAACGCGGTCCGTTTGACCAGCTCTGCCACCTGGTCGATGGGCGCGTCCTTGGGCAGACGGGCCAGGGCGGCACGGACAGCGCCGGGGCCGGAAACGCCAACGTGGATCTCACAGTCGGGTTCGCCGGGGCCGTGGAACGCACCAGCATAAAGGGGTTGTCCTCCGGCGCGTTGCAGAAGACGACCAGCTTTGCCGCGCCGATGCACTGACGGTCTGCCGTCAGCTCGGAGGCTTTCTTGACGGCCTCGCCCATCAGCTTGATGGCGTCCATGTTCAGGCCTGCCTTGGTGGCACCGATGTTGACCGAGCTGCAGACGATGTCCGTCTCGGCCAAAGCGCGGGGGATGGACTCGATGAGGCGTTTGTCGCCCGCCGAAAAGCCCTTGTGCACCAGGGCCGTGTAGCCGCCCACAAAGTTGACGCCCACCTTTTTGCCGGCAGCGTCCAGTGCCTTGGCAAAATCCACGGGGTCCGCGTCCGGGCAGGCACCCAGCAGCATGGCAATGGGGGTCACGCTGATCCGCTTGTTGATGATGGGGATGCCATACTCGGCGCTGATGTGCTCCACCGCAGGCACCAGATTGGCCGCCTTGGTGGTGATCTTATTGTAAACTTTCTCGCAGGCCTTTTTGGGATCCGGGTCGATGCAGTCCAGCAGGCTGATGCCCATGGTAACGGTGCGCACGTCCAGATTATCCTGCGTAAACATCTCGATGGTTTCGAGGATGTCGCCGGTGTTTATCATACTCATTGATATGGAACCTCGCAATTCTATATTCGATGTGTCTCTTTGTACAACCTCTCAGTCGAGCTTCGCTCGCCAGCCGCTCCCCTTTCGGCACTTTCGTGCCACCTCCCCGGGCGGGGAGTCTTTCCTAGCAGGGGAGCCTTTGGCAAATAGGGAAAGCTCCATCGACTGCCAAGCTCCCCTGTTAGGGGAGGTGGCACGCCGTCAGGCGTGACGGAGAG